>CAUTOZ010000026.1:0-25177 GCA_963539635.1 uncultured Treponema sp. | reverse complement strand
ATGGTAATTTCTTCTATAGATTTAAAGGGCGGGCGTGTCGTTCAGTTGAAAAACGGCAAGACAGCCGTGCTTGAAAGGGACGACGCGGACGCTTTAATTCGCGAGTTTAATATATACGGTGAAGTCGCGGTGATTGATCTTGATGCCGCGCTTGGAAACGTAAACGCAAAGGGCGACAGCGTAAATACGCCCGTCTTAAAACGGCTTTTGAGGCAGGGAAACGTGCGCGCAGGCGGCGGAATACGGAGCGTAAAGCGCGCAAAAGAACTGGTGTCGCTCGGTGCGGAAAAAGTCATCATCGGGTCTGCCGCATGGAAAAAAGACGCTCACGACGCAGCGTCCGCACTGGATACGGATTTTCTTGACGCGCTTGTAAAATCAATCGGGCGGCAGCGCATAATCATTTCAGTCGATTCGATAAACGCAAAAATCGCCGTCAAAGGCTGGACGGAAACGACGGACATTCCGCTTTTGGAAGGAGCGGCCCCGGCGGAAAAATATTGCAGCGAACTTTTGTTCACCTGCGTGGAAAAAGAGGGCTGTATGCAGGGGACTGATATGAATCTTGCCTCTGCTCTCCGCTCTGCCGTCAACTGCCGCGTGGTTGTTGCAGGCGGCGTTTCTACCGTCGATGAAATCGCACAGCTTGAAAAACTCGGCTGCGACGTTCAGCTTGGCATGGCACTTTATACGGGCGCCGTTTCGCTTAAAGACGCATTTATCCGCTGTCTGGACTGGGAAAAAGAGACGCTCATTCCTGTGATTGCGCAAAGCGTTGCCGGAGAAGTGATGATGATGGGATACGCCGACCGCGAAGCGTTTGCAAAAACATTTGATACGGGAAAACTCACCTTCCGTTCGCGCTCGCGCAACTGCTTATGGACAAAGGGCGAAACGAGCGGAAACTTTCTTAAAGTCGTAAAACTCCGCGCCGACTGCGATCGCGACACCGTTCTTGCGACCGTCATTCCTGCCGGCGGAGCGTGCCACACGGGAAGTTACACGTGTTTTTCAGGCGAGGCGGACGCTACATCTACATTCGAGCGGCTGTATTCGATTATCGCGGAACGTTTTGCAAATCCGACACCCGGCTCGTACACGGCGACGCTCGATTCAAAACGAGTGCGCGAAAAAGTCATGGAAGAAGCGGAAGAACTCTGCGAAGCGGCGGAAAAAGACGAAGTTATCTGGGAAGCCGCCGACCTTTTGTATTTTGTAACCGTGCTGCTGAACCGCGAAGGTGTTGAATGGAAAGATGTTTTGGCGGAACTTGACCGGCGGCACAAGGAAAAATGACATGATTCAAATTGTTGATTACACGGAACTCAGCGAGGATTGGTTTGCCGGACGGGATTTTACCGGCACGGACGAAACGGTGAAGGAAATTGTCGATACGGTCAAACGGGACGGAGACGCTGCACTGCGTGTATACGGGAAAAAGTTTGATGCAGTCTCGCCGGATTCGTTTTTAATAAGCAGGGATGATTTAAAAGCCGCCGCCGAAAAAATGCAAAAGGAAAATCCTGAATTGTACGATGCGCTGTGCTGTTCAAAGGAATTGGCGTTGAAGTTTGCGCGGCGGCAAAAAGATTCGTTTGACGATTTTGAAATGGAACTTGAACCGGGACTTTTTACCGGTCAAAAGACGATTCCTGTGGAAAAGGCTGGAGTTTATGTTCCTGCAGGGCGTTTTCCGCTTATTTCGACTGTCGTTATGACGGTAAGTCCCGCAAAAGCCGCCGGCGTAAAAGAAATAATTTTGTGTACGCCTCCGCGCATTCACCCCGACGATGCGGCAAAAAAATCTGCGGAAAAGGCGGACGCGAAAACAGCTTCGGAGGGCGGCAAGCCTTACGCCGATGAAGGAATTATGGCTGCGGCGTACATTTGCGGCGTTGATAAATGTTTTGCCTGCGGCGGCGCGCAGGCGGTTGCAGCGATGGCGTTCGGAACGGAAACGATTCCTGCCGTTGATGTTATTGTGGGGCCCGGAAACAAATTTGTCGCCGCCGCAAAAAAAGCGGTGTACGGCAAAGTCGGCATTGATATGATTGCAGGACCGACGGAAGTCTTTATCATCGCGGACGGGACGGCGGACGCACAATGGCTTGCCGCGGATATGCTTGCGCAGGCGGAACATGACACGGAAGCGCAAAGTGTTCTTGCCCTCACCGATAAAAAACGTGCCGACCGTGTTGCCGACGAAATCGAAAAACAACTTGCCGCGCTCAAGACTGCGCAAACCGCGCGCGCGAGTATAGAAAAGCACGGGCGGATAATTATCGTCCCGTCTCTTGAAATCGCTGCCGAGCTTGCGAACAAAAAAGCCCCCGAGCATTTGGAACTTGCGATGGCGGACGGACAGGAGCGAACGAAAATCGCCGCGCTCGTCCACAATTACGGCTCGCTTTTTATCGGGCATTATTCTGCGGAAGTGCTCGGCGACTATGCAGCCGGACTCAATCACACGCTTCCGACATCCGGTGCGGCGCGGTACACAGGCGGCTTAAGCGTCCGCGCATTCTTAAAAACCGTAACCACACTCCGAGCAGAAAAAAATACTTCCGGCGTACAAAAAAGCGCTTCAGCCGCCGTCTCTCTCGGCGAAGCAGAAGGTTTGTATGCTCACGCGCAGGCGGCACGGCTTCGGCTGTAAGAGGCTCTGTATTTTGCGGCTTGCAGGGAACGGCGGGCGGCGGAGAACGGTGTTTGAAAGAGGAAATGGAGGCGCCGCCCGCTGCCAGTTTTCCATACGGAAAACTTGGGAACTAACGGGATTTACGGGCGGAATGGACGCGGCTGCTTGTAAATGATATTTGAATGACACAGCGCTGTGCTTGCCCGCGCTAAACAGCATTGGCTGCGGGGGAGGGGCGGCATTTTAGGAAGGAACGCGGCGGGCGGTGCACTGCGGCAGCGCCGTTCAGGAGCGGAAAAACAACAGCGGGCGTGAGGGGGGCCTGCGCCGGATTGCAGTGGAAATGCCGTACGGCATTGAAACGAAAAGCCGATTTTGAGTTCCGTTTGCGCTCCTTTTCAACAAATAACTTGCTCCACGAGTGTTTCGTTAGCAAAATCTTATGCGGGCGGTACTTTGTCCCTGCATTCAAACGTCATGCTCCGCCGCCTGACGATTGCACAGTATCAATCCTCCTTTGTTTAATTCCCCTCCAGTGCGGAAAGTATTTTTTGGAAATTGCCGTCTTTCGAGGCGGAAAAATCGTCGCTCAAGTTCGCTGTACAGTCGGAAATGGCGCGGTATACAGCAGTGCGCGCTGCATAAACGTCGTGGAAGGCGGCTCTGCAGTCATCTTCCGTTATGGGATTTTTTGCAGCGATGTAGGCGGGAAGATTTTCCCACCGTCCCGAATAATTTTTGGACGCTTTTGCAAGAATTCTATCGGCGGCAATTTTTTCGGGAACGTAAAGGTACACGAATTTTCCAAGCGGGCGCAAAAACGTGAGCGCGGGCGCATTATCGCAAATGCCGCCTCCGGTTGCGATGACAGCGTTTTTGCCTTCAAGCAGCCGTGCAGTCGTCCTGCAGGCGTCTTCTTCAGCAAGCAAAAAAGCGGCGGCTCCTTCTTCCGCATACAGGCGGCGAGGCGCCTTTCCAGTCATTTTTTCGATGACAAAATCGATGTCGATAAATGGAAGCGCAAAGTGCCGGGCAAGCAATTTGCCTTGAGTCGTTTTGCCGGAATGCTTGATTCCCAGCAAAATGAGCGATTCGTTGGTGTGCATGGCGCGGAGTATACCAAAACAGGCGGATTTTGTAATTGCAACGCGCCGCTTCATTCTGTATTCTGCCGACGATGACTATCTACATTGTTTTGGGTTTGTGCTTTTTACCGTTTGCGCTCGCTTTTTTTGCATTCAGGAGGCTTTTCCAGTCCCCTTTTTCGACTGAAATCGCTGCGTCGCTTTTGGCTCTTGCATCGGTTTTGCCGATTGCGTTTATTCAATTCACGCTGTCTGACTTTTTGACGACAGCTGAGCGCACGGGCGCGGATGTTTTTGTCCGCATGATGATTTACAACGGACTTATCGAAGAAGGCTTAAAAACGCTCCTTTTGTTTGCGCTGTCCGTAAAAAAAATCCACTTTCACGCGTTTTTCGGTGCGGCGTTGCTTTCCGGGCTGTGTCTTGGCTGCCTTGAATCGATGATTTACATTTTGGAGTATATGCAAAAAACGCATACCTCCTCCGCCGACCTCGTTTACGGCATTTTGTTCGCACGGATTTTTTCCGCCGACGCCGTGCATACGCTTTGCGCAGGTTTGGGCGGGCTGTTCGTCTACGGTTGTAAGACAAAGCGCTTTTCCCCGCTGCCGATTATATTTGCCGTCTTCGTTCATGGGCTTTATGACTTTTTTATCTATCTTGGAAAACCGCTGCGTTCTTTTGCTGCTGCAGCCATCTTCTTTGCCGTTGTTGAATGCCGCATTCGCTATAAAAAACTTCAGCCGCAGGAAGAGGAACAAAACGCTCCGACAGAGAGTTTTACTTGACTTGCTGCCTTTCGCAGTAAGGCCTGCTTACTCTATGCTGTAATTCCGCCGCACCGCATGCGGTGTAACGTAAGCATCTTGGCAGCCCTGCCTGCTTTCAGCGTTTTAAGCGGCTTAGTTGCATTTGCATATTTCGTGCACGATTACGGCATTTCAAGACTGCGCTTCCGTCCGTAAAACCTGTTTTTCCCGACTGTCGAATAGTTCTTTCGCTGGCGGGCGCCGCTGAAACTTCCCGCTGGCAAAACCTCCCCTCCAAACGCCGTTTACCCGTACGTTTGGGGCAACCGGAGCGTACAGGCGGGCGGGACACGATTGCAACTATCAAACTTCGCCGCCCGCCAAACTCCGCCTTATCATTCAGAGTGCATTTTCTACCACCCGCCGGAAGCTCCTCCTCCGCCGAAATGGCCTCCGCCGCCGGAAAAGCCGCTGCTTGAGCCGGAGGAAAAAAAGTCCGAATCAAATGTGCGCACGTGCCGCCGCCTTCCGCTTGAAGCGCCGAGCGCACTCCAAAACAAAAGCTGCGGCAAAAAACCGCGGCGTCTCCGACGGGAAGAAATATTTGAAAATACAGCAAACCAAAATAGGACTATAAACAACACCGCTGCCATGCCGAATCCGTCCGCGCCGCCGCCTGCATTCTGCGTCTCCGTGTCCTCAACCTGCACGTCATGCCCTGCCGCGGTATTTCCTATTGCTTTGACGCCGTTTACAATTCCTTTGGAATAGGCTCCGCTCCGAAAAGCCGGCGCAATCTCGTTCCGGATTATTAAACCGCATTTTGTGTCGGTCAACGCGCCCTCAAGTCCGTAGCCCGTTTCGATTCGGATTTTGCGTTCTGCCTGCGCGATAACCAAAAGCGCGCCGTTATCTTCTCCCGCGCGTCCCAGCCGCCACATTTCTGCCGCCGTATGCGCAAACGCCTCGATAGCGTCTCCCTCAAGAGAGCGCACCGTAAGAACCGCAATTTGAATTCCCGCTTCGTTTTCGAGGGACTCAAGATACTCTTCAAGTGTGCGCTTATCCTCTGCCTTCAGTATTCCCGCTTCATCAATAATACGTCCCGTAAGAGCCGGAACTGTACGCGCATACGTACCCGCCGCGCACAAAATCAACGCCGCCGCAACAAAATTTATTCGTCGTTTCATTCTGTAATCCGCCTCCGCGCTTAATTTTCTAAAATCACTAGTCCGTCAGAAAGTTCGTTTGGATTATCCTTGTGCGGAGGAAAGTTTTCTGCCAAAAGCTCGCCGCATTTTTCAATTGCAGCAATAAATCCTTCTTTTGCTTTTCCGTTTTTAATTCCTGCCGCCAATTCATCTGCAGCAATATTCCACAATTCTTCCGGGATTTTTTCCGCAATTCCCTTGTCCGCGATAATCCGAACCTGCCGCTCCATGTACGACACAAAAATGAGAATACCTGAATGCTCCGCCGTGCAATAGACGCCGCTTTCGGCAAAATGTCGAAATGCCCGCTCAGTAACGGCCTTCCGCCTGACTTCTTGCGGAATGACGAGGCGGTCTGCGGCTGGAAAATTAAACGCCCAAAAAGACGCTACAAGCGTAATAAGGAGGGCAAAACCATAAAATGCAGGCAAAAACCACACCGGTTGACTCCATAAAATATAGTCGTACGCGGTTTTTAGCCTGTCTGCACAGGGGAGGAGGAGAGCAAAGACGGCAGCCGCTGCGCATACGGCGGCGCGTAATTCCCAAAATGAATAATCGCTGCTTTCCGCTGTCAGAGCAAGCGCAATCTCGCCCGTCGTATTTTTTTCTGCCGCCGCCACTGCGTCCCGAATCTCGTCAAAATCCGAGTCTGAAAGTCGGATTTTTTTCAAAAGGCGCTTTGTCGTCATGCGCAGTCTCTCCTAGAATTCAACTTTTGGCGCGGATGCGGCTTCCGTTGCCGCAGAAAAATACGCCTTTGCTTTAAAACCGAATAGATTTGCAAGAAACGCGCCGGGGAAACGCCGTATCGTTGTGTTATAACTTTGCGCAAAGTCATTAAATTTTTTTCGTTCAACGGCAATTCGGTTTTCAGTCCCTTCCAATTCGTCCTGTAAGGCAAGAAAGTTTTGATTCGCCTTGAGTTCAGGATAATTTTCCGTAACGACAAGGAGCCGCCTGAGCGCACCTGAAAGCGAATCCTGCGTCTTTTGAAACTCCGCAAGTTTTTCCGGATTGTCGATAACGCTGCTATCTATATTCGTAACGCCGCCCGCCTTTGCCCGCGCCTCTGCCAACTGCGTGAACGTCTCGTTTTCGTGCTTTGCATAGCCTTTCACCGTCGAAACAAGATTCGGAAGCAAGTCGAACCTGCGCTGATAGACATTCTGTACCTGCGCCCACTGCGCCGTAACGCGCTCCTCCTGCTCAACCATGCCGTTATACGTCCCGCTCACGCACGATACAACGCCCCCAACGGTAAAAACGATTATCCCAACCACAATCAATGTTTTCGTAAGTTTTGTCATACAACCTCCAATTTTATATCCTGACATAAAATACGGCGAAAAGATACCGAAGCCCCCGCCAAAAGTCCATACAAACGTCATCGCCTGCGGGCGCGGCCGGAGTTCCCATTGCCTATGGAGTCTCTATAATGCCGCCGCATAGCCGCATTTTCACGCAACGAACACAGTCCGCACCCCGTAACGCATTTCACGCAGCAAACGCAATCCTTGCCCCGCGACAACGCGGATGACGTTTCTGCTGCTTGCGTAATCCACGTCTTGCAACAACATTTACTGCCGGTTTTCCCTCCGGCAAACCGGTGCGGGCGGAAACTCTGTTAAATCTGTCAAACTATTTTTCTCTGCCGTCCGCCGCTTTCCTGCACAGTCCGCTTGCAAAACGCAACCTGCACGGTGAATAACTCTCCTTGCGCGGTTTGACGGCGATTTGAACCGTAGACGGCATTGCAGCAGGTACAGTCTTGCAGAATCGTTATATTTTCTTCGGGAATGCCGAGATGCGCAAGGAGCGTTAAGTTGGCTTTCTCAAGCGACAGGCGAAACTCTCTCGCGCCGTTGTTCTTCCATTGAATGCGTCCTGCATAGCGGTCTCTGTCGGAATACGGCGTGATACAGTCAGCAGAAAAATTGTCTGCAAAATAGGCGGCGCGCTCATCGTCGACGATGTAGCAGCAGTTCCGAATATGCGGTCCGATTGCGACAAGGATGTGTTCGGGGCGGGATTCGTACTCAGTTTTGAGCAGCGCAGCGGCTTCGGATACAATGCCTGTCCCCTTCCAGCCGGAATGCAGGACGCCGAACGCGCTGGATTTTTCGTCGTAAAAGAAGATTGGAACGCAGTCGGCAACAGTAACGACGGGCATAACTTCTGTATCGCCGCATACAATGCCGTCGGCTTCCGTCCCGTGCGGACAGCCGCCGCGACCCGCTTTTACCACCCGTTGTGAATGGACAAGTTCAACCTGCGCGATTGTCCGCCCTTTTCCAATCCGCAAAAGCGCGGCATCGCGGACAGGATTCGTTTCGTTCCATCGGAAGCGCATGGAGCCGGCTTTTTTAAGCGTCAGTCCCCATTCCGCGTCTTGTACGGGAACGCCGTTTTTGTAAAACGGAAACGCTATAAAGTCAGCCGTCGTATTATCTTTTTGACTGGCAACGCGATTCATCATTCCGAATGACTGCAAAGCCGTTAGTAACTTTTTTCAACGCCGGGTAAATCAAGCGGCTCAATCTCCGTGATGATAAATTTTGCTTGGTCGAGCGTATGCCGGACGGCGTGCATTTTTTCACGAAAATCTTTGTTTTCCCGCCCCTTAATGGTGCTGATGTTTTGCAGTCCCGCGTAGTCTTTCACTTTGCTGTCTTCAAAAATCCCGCCGAAAATGCGGTCAATCGTGCGGCAGGCTTCGCAAAAATCCTTTCCCCACGCCCTGATTGACGTTTCGGCATTGAATATCGTGGAATCGGCAAGCGCTTGATTTTTCATTGTGCGCACCCCCTCTGCCTGGATTTTTTTGAAGACAGAACCAAGCGCCCCCTGCTCGGAAAGCGAGTATACAAAGGTGCTGACGTGCTGATTGACATCGGCAAAATTATTGAGCGCTTCGGAAAGTTCGTTGCGGTTGTTGTTATCGGCAAACACGCCTTCAAGAATGATTGTGTTCAAGACCTGCATAACGTCGTTGAACTGATTTTCAGCAAACCACGCCAAAAATCCGCCGGTCATTTCGCACTTAAACGGCAGACCGCCCCACAAGTCCCGCCACGGCGTGTAGGGAATTTCTGGAAAGTTCGATATGCCGAAATTCGCTTTGAGGACGGATGCAAGTTGCGCTTTTTTTCTGTCGCGGAGCCATTCGTTCCAGCGGGAATCAAAAATGACTTTCCATTCCTCTTTGAATTTTATAAACCAGTCTTCGCCGCCGCCGGTCGAGTCTGGCTGCCAGTTGTAGTCATTGAATATCACTTTGCCCAACAGAGAAAGCGGCACGCTTGAAATAAACATTTGAATCATCGAAATGGAAGAAAGCGCGCGCGAAATAAAATCCTGCATCGCTTCTTCGAGTTCGCCTTCGGCAACCGCTGTTTTTGCATTCTTGCGCTGCGGGAACATAAAAAGCGCCTGCAATGCTTCAGTCGGAATGGAGGCGGGATTTGAAAGCGTGCGCGCAAAGGCGGGATAATCGTCTTCGGCATTGTCGTAGGGACACGTGTAGTCCTCCGACGCTATGGCGGTAAACTGCGATATAAAATGAATAAACGGCAGTTCGGTAAACTGCTTGAGCCAGAGAATGCTCCGTATCGACGCGTACAAGACGCTCCGCGTCTTCGGCTGAATATCTTTGAGAATGGCGTCCATCTTTTTGATGAGAGAGATGCGCATATCGGACGTCAATTCCTTGTCGAATGGTAAAAGATACGGGTCGGCTTCTTGATTGATTTTTTCGGCGATTTCCGGCGCGATAAACGTGCTCATAAAAACGTAAAAACGTCCCGGCCGGTCATTGAAAATACTGAAGTAGGTTTTAAAAAAGTCCGCGCTCTCTTTTAATTCTTTGAGTTTTTCGTAAAAGAGGGACTGGAGCAGACGGCTGTTATTTGCAATGACGCCCGGATGCTCCTTGTTGATTTTGCGGGCAATCCCCGATACAAGGTCAGCGTTATACAACTCTAATTTTGACTTTTTGCCCATAATCGAACGCAGCCACAAAATGAATTTGTATAAAATCGATTCATTTTGAAACGCCGTTTCAAGAGACGCGCTGTCCGCCGTTTCCTGCAGCGGCTTTAGCACCGTTATGCCGGATCCTTTATTCTTCTTCAACTTTGCAAGCAGATATTTCCGCTCGTCCGCACCGATTCCCGCAACCAACTCGTCAAACGAGCCCTTTTTCAATCCGTCGCCCATGCCGCTATTATAAGTTATGTACAATGAATATGCCAGTGAAAAAACTACGGACGGGGAAAAACGCGGCTGGACAAGATACTTGATACGGAGATGACATGCAGAAGAAATTCCGGCGCGGCTTTTAACTTCGTCTTTTCCGTTTGCCGCTGCTTGCCGCTGCGCAAAAAAAAACGGCTGCCGAGCGAGTACTCGACAGCCGTAATGCGCCGCCCCGTGCGGAACTATAGAGACGGTATGAAATGTTTTTAGCTAAATAACGGCGAGAGGTTGAATTCAAAGCCGTTAATTGTTACTTTTTTACTGGTTATGGGGTATGTGTTTGCATATACACCTGTCTGCCCCAAACTGTCCTTTGTATTTGAAAGAGTAACAGCAGACGAAGTGGCTTGGAAGTCGCCAGTAACCCAGTAGTTCGCGGAGGGAACATCAATCTTGCACGTTCCCTTGCCAGAAGTCTTGTCATACGTCAATACAGTCAGCGTTGCGTTGCCGTCTGAGGACTTAATCGTCGCAACCGGCGCAGACCCTTTGTCGTCATCATTCTGCTTGCAGCTTGTCGCTGCGAATACGACGGCAATCGCAAGGAATGCCGTGCCAATTAAAGAAAACAATTTTGTGTGCTTCTTCATATAAAACTCCTGTGTGTTTTTTTGCGGA
Source organism: uncultured Treponema sp. (assembly GCA_963539635.1). Taxonomy (GTDB): domain Bacteria; phylum Spirochaetota; class Spirochaetia; order Treponematales; family Treponemataceae; genus Treponema_D. The sequence continues at coordinate 14,619 of CAUTOZ010000026.1, read as the reverse complement.
AAATCCGCTATAAACGCAGCCGGACGCCATATTCCGCGCGCAAGGCATGAGGTTCGGCTGACATTTCTCAAATCAATGCCTGCGCCGCTCCGTTTTGTGTGCAGCCTCGTGCCGGTTATTGTGTCTCCTGCCTGTTGACTGGAACAAACAAATCCCGCGCTCTCGTTTTACGCCGAATGACGCAAAATGGACAAGCGGGACTATTCCCTTTTTTCGGGCAGAAGATGATAAATTATATTTGTTTGTATTATAAAGAGTTAGCGATGGGGTGGGGGGGTAAAATAGCAGCGGCTTCATCCAGAAAATGCGGAGACGCCGTCTGTTGTTTAAAAGCCGTATAATCGTTCATAGGCGGCATGATAAAGAATTTAGTACAGGGGCGCAAGGTAAAAACGGCGTAAATAAAATAAAAAAACGTTATAAAGGCAGAGCGCACACTTTTCCAGTCAGCCTGTGATGTAAAAATCCGTTACCTTTGAAAACCGCAATCCAATCAGCGTTTGGAAAAACAAAAACGCCGCCGAAAAACTCGTCTCCAATGGCAAAAGTCTCCGCCTGCTCAATTACTCTGTATTTCGTCCGCCGCCATGAGCACTAAAAACGCATGGGCGGGAAGAACATAGCGCCGCTGTTCCGCCAGCAATTCTTCCTTGCCGGGAAAGCATATCGAGTCAACGCCTTTAATGGACGTGTCAGCAACGCGGCGCCATTTTTTGCCTTTAGCGAGCGCGGGCAAGGTAACGGTAACATCGTAAATGTCGGTATTCGCGGCGATATAAAAGTCGTTATCGCAGCGGCCGTCGTCTTTTTTAGCCGAACAGCCGTTTAATCGAAAGGCAAGAAAGCGTTTTACAGAATTCCAGTCGGGGACTCTGCCGCCGATGTCAAACCATTCGATTTCAGGATTGTGCTCGGAAAAAAAGCGGCAGCGCGTAAAGACAGGGTGATTTTTACGCAGCGCAATCGCTTGACGGGTAAAGTGCAGAATTTCAGCATTGCGTTCGGCGTAGTCCCAGTTCAGCCACGAAATTTCGTTGTCTTGGCAGTACGCATTGTTATTTCCGTTTTGCGTCCTCCGGAACTCGTCTCCTGCTGTCATCATCGGAACTCCTTGGGAGATCATCAGACAGAGGACAAAATTTTTTATTGACTGGATTCTGTGCTGCTCAATTTTGGGATTTTCCGCCGCGCCTTCAAACCCATGATTGTAACTGTTGTTGTCGTCGGAACCGTCTCGGTTTGATTCACCGTTTTCGTCATTGTGCTTGCCGTTGTAACTTACAAGATCGTTGAGCGTAAAGCCGTCATGCGAGGTGATAAAATTGATTGACGCGGTTGGAAGCCGCCCGCTGTGATTGTACAAATCGGAGCTTCCCGCGATGCGCGTCGCCGCTGCCGTTGCTACGCCCTCATCCCCGCGCACAAAACGGCGTATGTCGTTTCGGAAACGGTCGTTCCATTCGCTCCATCTGCCGCCCGGAAAGTTTCCCACGTGGTAGCCGCCGCCAGCGTCCCACGGCTCTGCGATGATTTTCGTCCGCGCAAGTACGGGGTCTTCTGCAATCGCGTTCGTCAAAAACGGAAAACCTTGAATATTGCCATACTGGTCGCGCGTAAGAACGGACGCTAAGTCAAAGCGGAAGCCGTCAATGTGCATTTCGCTCACCCAATAGCGCAGACAGTCAAGAATAAAGCGCGTTACGACTGGATGAGCGGCGTTTATCGAGTTTCCGCAGCCGGCGTAATTCATGTAATATTGTTTTTCATGATAGGGCAAAAGATAGTAGACCGCGTTTTCCAGTCCCTTGAACGAAAAACTATAGCCGTACTCGTTGCCTTCGGCAGTGTGATTGAAGACGACGTCCAAAATGACTTCAAGACCCGCCTTGTGCATTTGCCGCACCAATTCTTTGAATTCCCGGACTGACTGTCCCGGCGTTTTATTGGATGCAAACGTAGTCTTTGGGGCAAAAAAGCCGATAGTGCTGTAGCCCCAATAATTGGAAAGTTTTTCGCCTGTCTTTGGATTGATATTGCCGTTTTCGTCTTCATCAAACTCAAAAACCGGCAGCAACTCGACTGAAGTAATGCCGAGTTCCTTGAGATGAGGGATTTTTTCCATAAATCCTTTGTAAGTGCCGGGGGCGGCAACGCCAGAAGTCGGGGAGGCGGTAAAGCCTTTAAGGTGGACTTCATACAAAATAGTCTTGTTGAGCGGATAGTTAAGCGGACGGTCGCCTTGCCAGTCAAAATCGTTATCGTCAATGACGACGCATTTGGGAAAGTCCGACAAATCCGAAAGTTTTCCGTTTTCAATGCCGGCAAGTCCGCGTTCCATCTGCAAATTGTACGAGCGGAACACCGAACCTTCCGTAAACGCTTTTGCGTAGGGGTCTAAAAGATATTTATTGAAATTAAAACGGTTTCCGTGCGTGGGATTGTATTCGCCGTCAACACGGTAAAGGTAGAGCGCGTTCGCTTTTAGTCCTTTTACAAAGACGTGCCAGACGCTGCCCGTCCGGTTTTTTACGGGGTCTAATTCAATTGAAACAGTCGGCTGCTTGTCGCACGCCTTTTCAAACAATTCAAGCACCACGCGCGAGGCGTTCTTACTGTAGACGGCAAAGTTCACGCCGTCTTTCAAAGGCGCCGCGCCGAGCATATCAGGCCTTCCCTCAAAAATCTGCACAGATTTCATGCGGCGGATAGTATCATAAAGCGCCCGCCGTTGCTATATAACAAAGCGTAAATAATTGGAGGGCGGGTCGGACAGCGGGAAGGTGCAGTTTGAATGCAGGAACGGCGTTCCCGTCCGCTGTCAACAAGTTATATAAATCCCTTTGAAGTTTCATAATGCCGCATATAGGTTAGCCCATGCTAATATAAAAAGAAAACTCATTTATCAACTATGCGCAAGAAGCGCATAAATGCGGCAGTTCCCAAAGTTGGAACTGTGTTCAACAGGTGCATTTCAAGGAATGTAAAATTGAATGCAAAAAATACTGCCGTTCAATTTTGGAGAAATATTATGGTTCAAAAAAATGGATTTACATTTGTCCTATTTTTCTTGCAATCATCGGCGTTATGTTCAATGTTATTCCGTACGTCATTTTGGGAAGAATCGTAGTCAAATTGCTTGATAAGGAAGCAAAAAATTGTATTTTCTACCTAAAAACTGCGGATTTATGGCTCTGCGCTGGCTTTTTCACAGTTTCAGTACCTTATGTTCCCATGCTGCGACTTTCAATGCGCTTGCTCGTATTCGCTTCCTCTGCCTTGATAAAAGTGCCCGAATGCCGCTCGGCGATGTCCTTGACAAGTCCAGCAGAAGCATTAAGAACACAATCTGCAAGCGAATCGACCAAATGGAAACGACGCTTGCTCATATTATGCCTGAGTTTACGGCAAACTTTCTTGGTGCTTTTGCAGTCTTTGTTTTGATTTTCAACATCAACTGGAAACTTGGACTTTCTTCCCTTTAAATCGTTCAAAGTCCGCTTTTCCGTCCGCAAGTCCGCCGGTTAGCATTCTAATAATGCAGTCCAATACCGACTGAAATTTCGTAAGCGCTCACGCCTTTGCGCCATGATTGATTCATTTTGCCTTTTATGCCGGGCATTTTTCTGCCTAAATCGACTCCGAAACTGCCGCGTACTTCAATACCGCGCCAGCGGAGCGGGTAGACAAGCATTTCCAGTCCGCCGGATAAAAATCCATCTTTATACGAAAACACGGTGCCGGTCGCGCGGTTTTTTATGAGCGCAATGTCTACAAACGGGGAAAGTTGGAGTTCCATGTCAAAATATTTGGCGAAGGGGATTTTTCGTATGCCCGGAACTTCCTGCCAGTGCGCGCGGAAAATGCGTATCGGAAAATCCGCGTTGAGCACAATTGCCGCAGGCGTTGAACAGGCTTTTTTATCTTCCGCGCCGCTGCCGGAAGCAAAATATTGGTCGTCGCGGATACCCCGTAAGCGGGCGCCGATACTTTTATTCGAATTCATATAGGCGAATCCATACACGTCCGCCGCAAGTCCTGCGTATTTAAACGCCTTAAATATTTTTAATTCAGCGCTCAAGCCCGGAGAAAACGTATGCGTCTTAAAATTGTAAGAAACGTCCTGTGTTACGGACGCGCTGATTCCGGTGCGAAAATTTTCTATCCAATTGATGCGCGCGGCAGAAATCGTGTGTCCCAAACCTGCGTCAGGACTTTGCAAATCCGTATTCAAGTTGGAAATGCCGTCATGATCCCACGTAAAGGACGACTCGACGTAGGGCGTGTAATAAACGTTCCCCCAGCCTTGAATGCGGTGCACGAGAATGGGCAGCGACATTTTCGCCGCTTCTACAAAATACGTGCTGTCGCCGAAGTGGACGGGCATTCCGTTGACCACGCCGTCTTCGTAGTCCAGATTACGGATAAAAGACTGGTAGATTTCGAAGTTGAGCGGAAATTTTTTGTACGGCAGCGACCATTCAAGTCCCGTTTTCAACTTCCATTCCGGCGTTTTGTCCCCGATAGTGTACGACAGTGCGGCTTCGCTGTTCCACTTTGAATCGACTTTCCCCATCTTGAACGGCAGACCAAAATCAATTCCAAAGCCGAATTTGTAGCGCGCCGCTTTGCTTTCGTCAGTTGAATCCTGCACGGCGGCAAAGTTTATGTCGCCGGTAAGCGTTTCAAGCGAGCCTAAAAAATTGGTGTCTTTGATTTTAATCTGCATTTTAAAGCCGTTGTTCGAGTCGTACTTGGGATAAGGCGCAATAAGCAGGTGGTGCGAGTCTTTTGCCGTTACGATGAGCGTTACCGGAAGAATCTCGCGGCTTTCGTCGAAAGCACTCGTGTGCGTCGTCTTGCTTGCAGCATTTTCTGCCGTTTCTGCGTCAGAATTGTCCTGCGCGTTTTCCCGCGCGGAAACTTCATCGGTTTGTAAAGGAGTGGGCGCGGCGCTGCCTTCTTTTGTCTCTTTGGCGTTTGTCCCTCCGACTAAAAAATCGACGCTTACATTGTCGAATGCGCGCGTATTTTCCAGTCGCTGCGTAAAGTCGTTTATGTACGCAACTAATTCGTCTTCGCCGGCAAAAATCTGATTTTTATCGACTTCAACAGCGCGTTCAAGCGCGTAGATACGTGTCTTTCCTGCGATGCGGTAGTCAACGCCCGCAATGCGGTAGGACGACGCTGACACCGCGGCGGCGGCAAAAACTGCTCCTGCTGTCAAAAAAAACGTTTTTACATTCATCAATAGGCACCTTTTCCGTTTATAACAACCCACACCGTTTTTACGATAATCCACATATCGAACCATGTAGACCAATTTTGAATATAATACGTATCAAGATTGATGCGCTCTTCGTAGCCTGTGTCGGAGCGGCCGGAAATCTGCCACATTCCAGAAAGTCCCGGCGTTACCGACAAAATGAAATCCGCACTGTCGCCGTATTTTTCCAATTCTTCTTTGGTAACGGGACGCGGGCCGACAAAACTCATGCTTCCGGCAAGAATGTTGAACAACTGCGGCAGTTCATCGAGGCTTGTTTTGCGCAAAAACGTTCCGAACGGCGTTACGCGCGGGTCGTTTACGAATTTGCGGTTTTCTTCCCATTCTTTTTTCATCACCGGATTGGTTGCAAGAATTTTTTCGAGCATTTCTTGAGAATTCACGTACATTGAACGAAATTTCCAGCATTTTATTTCCTCTCCGTTTTTTCCGACCCGCTTGTGTCCGTAAAATATCGGTCCTTTTGAAGTCAATTTGACTGCAATCGCAATAAAAAGCATGAGCGGCAGTACGAGCGGCGAAGAAAGTATGATGAGAAAGAGGTCGAGCGCACGTTTTAAAAACAAATTGCTTGTACGCGTAAGGTTGTGCGTGGACGAAAAGCCGATAATGCCGCCCATGTCGCGGAGACTGAGCGTGCTGGTAAAAAAATCTTGATTTTTGGAGACTGTAATTGTGTAGCGGTAGCCGCTCATAATTTTGCGCTTTTCTCCAGTGTAGTCGCAGATGATTGCAACTTTGATTTTGAGCGCACGTATCGTGTCGGCGATTTCCTGCGTGTCGGGAAAGACGGGGATAGAGCCGTGCATGGAACATTCGGCGGCTTGGCTGTCGATAATGACGGCGGGTTTGTAGCCGAGCGCGGGACGTTTGGTCAGACGGGCGATAACTTCGTCAGCGCTTGAGCCGGTGCAATAGATGACTGCGGGCACACCCCACCAGTTAAAGCGTCCAAAAAGGTGGCGCGCCATTTCGCGGGAGGCAGGCATTCCGAACGCGGCAAAAGGAACGGCAAGCATAAACGCTGCGGCAACGCCGACTTTGGGACTGTCCTGCACGATTTGCCGCGTTATCGTAATGATTGAATTTCCCGTTTCGCCCGTTTGGAAAAGAATGCTGATGCAGATTCCGATAAAGCAGAATGCAGACGAAAGCGAAAGTTTCCGCACTTCGTCGGACGGAGAAACCATAATTCCGGGATAGAGTCCTGCGGCGTAATAGACGATTAAAATCAGCGGAAAGTAAAAACTGTAATAGATGAATGAGCGAAAATTGATAAACGATGTGTTGATGAGGTTGACGATTAAAAATGACAATCCAATGCATATAAACAGTGCGAGCGCGTCGGAGAGGGCGAGCATAAGCCCCGATAAAAATGAACTTGTTCTATTTTTATAAGTACTTCTAAAATAGAGGTTAAACTCAGATAAAGTCATGAGGCTGTATTTTAGTATAATTGGGAAGCGCTGTCTACCAAAGAAAAGTTTTGTAGACGCCGCATAACGGCGCGCCGGATTATCGATGACGCATTTTTGAGAACCGGTGCTGTAAGCCCGTACGGAAATTTCCGTTTTGGAACAAGGGTCTTTGAAGTGTGATTTTGAAATTGCAGACCTGTTTGAGAACTTCGTTAGCGAACAGGTTTAGTGAATGGAGCGCGGTTAAACAAAAAAGCGCCGTTCGTACGGCGCCTTTGTGAGCAATTGCAGATTCGAACTGCAGACCCACGCCTTAAAAGGGCGTTGCTCTACCTACTGAGCTAATTGCCCAACCTCGTATTAACGATGTTTCTGCACTATATAGATTTTGACCAAACGTGTCAACTATGAAACAAAAATCTTTTCCGTCTGGTAAATGCCGCATCTTTCCAGTCGATACTGCGTCCGCTTTTCCAATCAACACGCAGACGATAGTATGCAGTTTGAAAAACACAACGGGATTCCGCCCGCTGTACGTTTTCCTCCGGACAACTGTTACGGATTTTACAAAGACAAAACGGCGTTTCGTCCGCGCATGGTTTTGTCTGTCGGCAAAACTTACAGTCAATGGGATTGGCAACAATTTCTAATTCCGCACTACGAATTACGAATTCCCCCGTTGTCATCATTGTTAAATAGAAAGAAATACCGTATTCTACGGCAATGAAATATATATCGGAAAACGACGGATTGAGAGCGGCGCTGCTTGAGCGCTTTTTGAAATATGTGCGGGTGTGGACGGAAAGTTCGTCTCAAAAGGCGGATGCGGGCATAATCCCGAGCGAGGAGCGCGAGCGGGACTTAGCGCAGATTCTTGCTGCCGAATTGAAGGCGCTGGGCTTACAAAACGTCTGCGTTACGGATGCGTGCTATACGTACGGCGTACTTCCCGCGTCGAGCGGCTTTGAAAATACGCCGCCGTTTTGTCTCCTTGCGCACATCGACACGGTGGAAGAAGTAACGGGAAAAGACGTAAATCCGCTCGTGCACGAAAAATATGACGGAAAAGCAATTGCGCTAAAATGCGGAGTTGTGCTCGACTGCAAGACCGATGAGTATCTTGCTCAGGCTGCGGCGGAGCGCGACACAATTATTACGACGGACGGAACGACGCTGCTCGGCGCGGACGATAAAGCCGGAGTTGCAGAAATTATGACTGCTCTTTCCTATCTTGCCGCGCACCCTGAATTAAAACACGGCGCAATTGAAGTCATCTTTTCTCCTGATGAAGAGACGGGGCACGGAATGGATAAAGTGCCGCTTCACCTTTTGGCGTCGAAATTTGCGTATACGGTTGACGGCGGACATATCGGCGAACTTGAAACCGAGTGCTTTAACGCCTGCGGCGCGGAAGTCGTGTTTACTGGAAAATCGACGCACACAGGCGACGCGCGTAAAAACGCTTTGGTCAACGCGGCGTCGATTGCGGCTCGGTTTGTGGAAAGTCTGCCCATCGCCGAACGTCCCGAAACGACGGACGGCTACGAAGGATTTTTCGGTTTGATGGAAATCCAAGCGAATATTGAAACGGCGCGCGTCTATCTTATTCTCCGCGATTTTACTCAAAACGGAATGCAGCGACGCATTGAACTGGTAAAGCGGCTTGCACAACTTTCGGCAGAGACTTTCGGCGGCAAAGCTGAAGTCAGCATAAAAGAACAGTATAAAAATATGCGGGCAGCTCTGGATGCCGCTCCTCATGTTGTGCGCTATCTTGAAAAAGCGTATAGCAAGTCGGGAGTTGCAATTCTCAAAAAGCCTATCCGCGGCGGAACGGACGGCTCGCGGCTGACAGAACTCGGCATTCCTACGCCCAATATTTTTACCGGCGGACACAACTACCATTCCAGAAGCGAGTGGGCGTCCCTTTCGCAAATGTGTGCGGCGGCGGACGTTCTGGTCAATCTTGCGCTCATAGTCGCAGGAGACGGCAATGCATGAGTACGTGATTGAAGGCGGCTTTCCAATCAAGGGGACTATACGGGCAAGCGGCAACAAAAACGCGGCGCTGCCATGCATTGCGGCGGCGCTTTTGACCTCTTCACCGGTGATTTTGCGCAATATTCCCGATATTGAAGATACGGCAATCATGCTGAATATACTGCGCTCGTTCGGAGCCTCGGCAGAAAAAATCGGCAGCGGCGCGTGGAAAATCGAAGCGAAGACGGTGCAGTGCGCCTGCATTCCCGCTGAACTTTCGAAAAAAATACGCGCCTCCATTCTTTTTGCAGGCCCTATGATAGCCCGGTGCGGAAAGGCGCAGATGCTGCCTCCCGGCGGAGACGTTATCGGCCGCCGACGCCTTGATACGCATTTTCTTGCGCTTACCAAACTCGGTGCACAGGTAGAAACAGGTGTGCGCTTTACGTTTACGGCGGACAAACTTATTGGAGCGGATATTTTTCTTGACGAAGCCTCGGTTACGGCGACAGAAAACGCCGTGATGGCAGCCGTTCTTGCAGAGGGATCTACCGTCATCACAAACGCTGCAAGTGAGCCGCACATTCAAGACTTGTGCCGAATGCTCAACAAAATGGGTGCGCGTATTACTGGAATCGGCAGCAATATTTTAAAAATTGAAGGAGTCGAAAGCTTAAGCGGCTGTGACTTTACAATCGGCGCGGATTATATGGAAATCGGCTCGTATATTGGGCTTGCCGCTGCAACGAAGGGCAGTATCTGCATAACTGGTATCGGCAATCTCGACTTGCGCCCGCTGCAAACAGGATTTCACAAACTTGGAATTTCATGGAATGTCGAAGATGATTCAATTGTTGTTCCGAAAATACAAGACTTAGAAACAAATGCCGATTTCGGAACTTCGATTCCGAAAATCGATGACGCGCCGTGGCCCGGCTTTCCGCCGGATTTAACAAGCATTATGACGGTCGTCGCCACGCAAGTGAACGGCACCACGCTCATTTTTGAAAAAATGTTCGAATCGCGGATGTTTTTTGTAGACAAATTGATAAGTATGGGCGCACAAATTACGCTCTGCGACCCGCACCGTGCAGTCGTTTCCGGCCCTGCCGACCTGCACGGAGAACACCTCGTTTCTCCCGACGTGCGCGCAGGCATGGCGATGGTGATTGCCGCGATGGCGGCTCAAGGGGAAAGCCGAATCAGCAACGTCTACCAAATTGAGCGCGGCTATGAGCGCCTCGTAGAACGGCTGCAATCGCTCGGCGGACATATCCGCGCGGAGGACGCGGTTTAGGGGAGGGCATTTTTGTACCGCTTGATACTGCGCTTTCCCTCCGCTTGACATTTCTCCCGTCTCTCTGTATATTGCCTCTCACACGCGGGGATGGCGGAACTGGTAGACGCGCAAGGTTGAGGTCCTTGTGGTGAAAGCTGTGCAGGTTCAAGTCCTGTTCTCCGCAACGAAGCTGCCGAAAAACGGCAGCTTTTTTTATTTGCGATGACGGTTTTATGCGGTAAAAGATATGCCCCTTGAGTGATAATAAAATTATCGCTCAAGGCTATTGCCGCCGCGCTTTACCGGAGAGACCGGAGCAGGAGGCGCGGCAAGACTCAAGACCGTTTTATCCGCAATGATATTTTTTTTCGAGGGTGACATGGCAGATATAAAAGCACAGTTCCGAGCACTTACGGCAGCGGCATTAAACGAATTCATGAAGATAAAAGGAGCGGATAGTACCGTTGAAGCGCAGACGCTTGCTGTTCAAACGCCGCCGAATCCTGACATGGGCGATTTTGGCATTCCGCTGTTTGCGTTTGCAAAAACGCTGCGGGCATCTCCGCCCCAAATTGCAGAGGCCGTCTCTGAAATTATAAATAAGAATAAAAATCTTACGGGAAGCGACAGCACTGTGCTCGGCGAGTTTTTTGCAGTCGGCCCGTACTTGAATTTACGGGTCAACAAGGCGGCTGCGTCCTTTAAAATTCTTGAAAAGATTGCGTCGCAAAAAGAAAACTACGGCTCGTTTGGCGAAAACGACAAAAAACATTTGGCAGGGCGGAACGTTATGGTCGAGTTTTCAAGTCCGAACACGAATAAGCCGCTCCATCTCGGTCACCTCCGGAACGACGCGCTCGGAGAGAGCGTAAGCCGGATTCTCAAAAAAGCGGGCGCAAAAGTCTTTAAAGTCGATTTGATAAACGACCGCGGCATTCATATTTGCAAATCCATGCTCGCGTACAAACTTTTCCATGAAAAAAACGGCGACACGCCGGAAGCGATTGGCATGAAAGGCGACCATTTTGTCGGTCAGTGCTATATCGAATTCGACAAATACGCAAAAGAACACCCGGAAGCCCTTGCCGAGGCAGAAGCAATGCTTGTCAAATGGGAAGCAGGCGATGAGGAAACGCGCGCGCTGTGGAAACGCATGAACGGCTGGACATTTGACGGCGTCAAAGAAACCTACGAGCGCACCGGCGTTTCGTTCGACAAATTCTATTTTGAAAGCGATACCTACCTTAGAGGCAAAGAGGAAATTCTAAAAGGACTGGAAAAAGGCGTATTTTTCAAAGCGGACGACGGTTCTGTCCGAATCGACATTACGGAAGCAGTCGGCAAGGGCAAGGACGGTCAAGACCACGAAAAAATCATGCTCCGGAAAGACGGCACGTCGGTGTACATCACGCAGGACATCGGGACTGCAATCAGCCGGCATGACGACTGGCAATTCAATCAACTCGTGTACGTCGTCGCAAGCGAACAGATTTATCATTTTAAGGTGCTCTTTTACATTCTCAAAAAACTCAACTTTGACTGGGCAGACCGGCTCTTCCACTTGAGCTACGGACTGGTAAATCTTCCGAGCGGGCGCATGAAAAGCCGGGAAGGGACGATTGTCGATGCGGACGACTTAATCGACAGTCTGCACTTTGCCGCTCTCAGCGAAATCAGCGCCAAAGGACGAACGGAGGCGCTTTCCGACCCGCGCGAAGTCGCCGAAAAAGTCGCGCTTGCCGCGCTCAATTATTATCTGCTCCAAGTTACGCCGATTAAAGATATGCTGTTCAATCCTGAAGAGTCGCTTTCGTTTACCGGCAATACCGGTCCTTACATTCAATATATGGGCGCGCGCATTACGTCGATTTTGCAAAAAGCAAAAGAGACGGGACTTGAGCCGCTGCAAAACGAAAAGGCGGCAGGAGTTTTGACAGCCCCTGAAGAGTGGGAATTGATAAAAACGCTTTCCGATTTTCCAGACGCGCTTTCTAAGGCGGCGGAAACGCTTGATCCGAGCATTATCGCACTGTATCTGTACGAAACTGCGCGCTTGTTCGGTAAATTTTACCAGCAATGCCCGATACTCGCCGCCGAAAATTCAACACTTGCTTCCGCTCGCCTTTTCCTTGCCGAATGCACGCTGACTGTTATAAAAAATGCAATGGAGTTGGTGCTCGTACCTTATTTGAAAGAGATGTAGGCGGAAAGTTCAATTAGGAAGGAGGAATTCGTAGTTCATAATGAGGAATTAAGTTCGCTGTCGTGTGTTTTTATCTGTTCTCGCTTGACGGGATGGGGGAGGGGGAATATGGGAAAATTTTTAGGCGCGTATGGCGAGCATTCGAAAAGGAGTTCATAAGAAAAATTAGAAATTCGGAATGCGTTATGCGTAATTCCCCATTAAACCTGAAATTTCCCCACCTCTTCCGCGAGTGTCTCAATGCTCTCCTTATTTTGACTGGTGATGGCGGTTACTTCGCGGACGGCATTGTTTATATGGGTTACTTCGTTGGACATATCTTCCATGTTGCGCTTGATGGCGCCGGTAAGAGAATCAAGTTTTTGCATTTCCTCGGCGACTTCTTTACCGCCGGAAAGCATTTCGGCTGACCCGTCTTTTACTTCCTGCGTTACAGCGCTTATGTTTCTGATGGCGTCGAGCACTTCGCGGCTGCCGTTTTCCTGCTCGCGCATTGCCGCAGTCAATTGGGCGCTCATACCGCGCACGTTTTCTGAAAGCGACTGAATACTGTCGAACTTATCTTCAACGGTTTTTGCCGATGAAGACAAAAGCGCTATTTCGTCGCTTAAAGATTTGAGCGTTTCGGTAATCGCCTTTCCCTGCGCGCTTGATTCTTCTGCCAATTTGCGGATTTCATCAGCGACGACCGCAAACCCCTTGCCTGCTTCCCCCGCATGAGCGGCTTCAATTGCCGCGTTCATTGCAAGCAGGTTCGTTTGGCTTGCAATATTTTGAATGACAGAACTTGCTTCCATTAAGCCGCCTGACGCGTCGGCAATCTTTTTATTGACTTCATTCGAAACGACAAGCGTTTTTTTGCCTTCCACTGTCGCGTCGGCAAGTTCTTTTGTCATTGCATCGCTTTTTTCAAGCGATTTTGTAATCGCCGCAATATTTGCAGTCATCTGTTCGATTGCCGCAGAGGACTGCACAACACTTTCCACCTGTTTTTCAATACGACTGTTGAGCCGCTCGATAATATTGATAATCCGCGTAACGACCGCCGTCGTGTCCGCCGCGCTTTTTGCCTGCTCGTCCGCCTCTTTTTTGACGCCTTGTATGTTTTCGGTAACTTCCGAAACCGCCTCCGCCGTATCCGTCACGTTTGCGGCAAGCACGCTGACGATATTTTTCATTCCGGCAATTTCTTCCTTAAATTTGACGAATGAAACGCACATTGCCTGCGCCATTTGATTCAAATACTCGCCGATTTTACCGAGTTCATCGTTTTTTACGGCAACTTTGACGGTAAAATTCCCGTGCGCAATTTCTTGGAAGGACGCATGCACGGCATTTATGCGGCCGGTAACGCGGTTTACGCCGAACCAAATAAAAACGACTGTCAAAAGCATAATGACGACGGTTATGAAAATCGAACCTTTGGCGACTGCAAATAAATTGGGTACAAAATCGTTGAGCGGCGCAATAAAAACCATTTTATACGGCATTGAGCCTATTTGCCGTTCGGCATAAATCATTTTGCCGCTTTCTGCCGTTCGCCACATTTTGAGAGCCGGAAAACCTTTGACCGTCTGCGTCGTATTCGGCAGGTGCAGCGTGCTCCCGAATTCTTCCGCACCGGAAGAAATGATAACGCTTCCTTTCATATCGGTGAGCATGAGCACGGAGTTTTTTGAGGGCACCATATTGCGGACGTTTGCAATCGCTTTATCCAAATCCAAACCGAGTCCCACGATGGCAAGCGATTTTCCTTTTGAATCGACGACTTTTGCGTTTATCCACAAACCGGTAACACCCGTTTCCTTGCTTGGATTGATATTGAACGTAATGCGCTCGTTTAAAGTTAAACTGTTGTAAAACCATGCATCGGCAGGCTCCGAGCGGGATACTTTTGACAATTTCGTATTGTGATTGGAATCGGTGAAGTAATAATTTTCGGTCGCGGCGCTTGCAATCCACGTCATAATAACGTTTTCTTCGCGCGAGAGTTCGGCAAGGCGGTTCATCACAATATTCAGCCGATCGCCTCCCGGCTCTCCATCCGAAAGCCAATCGGAGACGACAGGATTTGTTGCCCATGCGTCCGAGCGCGCAAAGCCGAACAGCAAGTCCGACTGCAAGTCGATTGACGCATTCGTCAAAATGCCGTCCGTACTTTTGTAAAATTGATTTTCAAAGTTGAGCCGCATCGACACCAGCGAAAAGCCGAGCGCAATAACAACGGCCGCTCCTACAAGCGATACTGAAAACGAAATTAAACTGGAACGTAAAGTCATATAGTCTCTCCACGTATTGAATTTATATGCTGCGGATATGCAGCGAAAAACGCTGCATTCCAGAAAAAAGCGGAAAGCTGCGCTTTATACGTACAATAAACCCCGCGATACCATTTACGTCCGCCGGACGTAGGGGGGGGGGGGAGCTGCGCTGGAGGGCGGGGGGGGTGGGGGGG
>CAUTOZ010000025.1:0-25359 GCA_963539635.1 uncultured Treponema sp. | reverse complement strand
TTGAATTTCTCTGTCCTGAAAGTGTTTAAAAATCCGTTCTAGCGCTATTAGAAAGCCGCCAGTCTTGCTGTTATCACACAGCATTTCTTTCATGCTGAGGCCCTGTAATTTCAGTCGGCTTTTTGAAAAGAAAATACAACTTTTAAGGAGAATTTTATGAAAATTAAGAAAATGATTATAGGTGTTTTTTGTGCGGCGGGAATACCTGCATTTGCGCAGAATGCTGAGTACAATGCCCTTCTTGCAAAAGCGAAAGAGTACGAGTCCAAAAAATTGTATGCGTCTGCGATGGGGACATACTGGGATGCAGTTGCCGCCGATATGTCGCAAAAGGGCGGAGTGGCGGAGCAAAACTATGAGAAGCTCGGAAAACTTATTGCTGACGGAAAGCCAGGCTACGGCGATTTTGATGAATTTTCGCTTTATGATGACTGGGTTGCTTTATTGAAAGACTTTGAGCGATATTGGACGGAAAATCTGCCGGTAGGCGTTCTCTTTGGCGACATTGAAAAAGGCGCTATTGACCGAGAAAGTCGTACGGCAACTTATTACGTTTATGCCGATTATGGCTATACCGCAAAAGTCTACGATATGTGCAGCTTTATAAGAAAAGGTCTAAAACAGGTGCGGCGCAGCGACTGGGATGGGGTATCGGAATACTGGCCGCATATTTCCGTGTATCAAAACGCAGTAGAAAAAGATGGAAAATATTTCCGCGATGAAACGGCGCTTTTTAAGGCTCCTCATGATTGGGACACTTCTACGAAGCGGAATGTATCCGGTCAGATAGCACCGGCTGCATTCAGCATGGGAATTATTTGGACTAATAACAGCCACTACAACGGTAAATTGCTTTACGAATACCACATTGCATTGACGGACGCCAATGGAACGATTCTTGCACAAAATACAAGCCGCGATAGGAAGGATGATAGTTGGAGTAACGGCAGCGGATACTATGAAATTTTTGAATTTGCAGGTATCAAGCCCGATGTTATGAAAATACTAGATGCAGGAAAAATAAAAATCATGATTACAAAAGTTTTGCTTAAATACGGCAAGACCACAACCAATAATGCTGATTATTTAGAAGAAGAATGGAAAAAACTTCCAACAAAAGACTATGATGCAAATAAAGTGGTTAGAAAGGAAAATGACATATATGTCATGGATTAAAGCGTCCAATCGCAGGGTACCTGAAATTTAACCTGCCTTAGATTAAACGATCCTCCACATAAAAAACGCTGCAGTACTTGTGCAGTACGGCATAAGTACGGCGGCGACCTCATTGCCGCTTTCGTAAACAGCGTTACGCGTCTTTTATTCAATCATAAGTTTTATATTCTCCGTAACGGAATTTATTTCTTCTTCTGTCGCTTTTTCTATAAAACTGCACTTCCGTTGAACAAAGTCAAGATTTTTAATTTGGTCGCTCAATATGCAGCCACTTATGGAATGTCCGTTTAATACGACTTCAAAAGGATAGCCCTTAACACGGCTCGTAATCGGGCAGAATAATGCCAATCCCGTCTTTTGATTGTATAACTTTCGGGAAATACAAATTGCGGGTCTCCGTTCTTGCTGTTCATGTCCTGCCTGAGGATTGAATTCCAGCCAGCCTAAATCACCCTTTTTCGTAATCAACTCCCCCGACGCGAGCGTCGGGGTATGTTGTTCTCATAAGGTGGTTGCAGTCGGCTTTAATACCCTTCGTTACGACGCAAGCATCGGGGTATTAAACCCTCCGCACGAATAAAGCCGCTCATTACCATTTTTCATTTCCCGCCCTATGAAAGATTACGACTTCCGAATAGAGATTTTCATCCGTTACCAGATTCATCATATCTTCAAGAGATTTTTCGGGAGGAAGAATAATCATTTTTCCTTTTTCCGCAATTACTTCAACCTTGCTCCCGCCTTTAATTTCGTTATCTTTTGCCCAGTGAGCAGGAATCCGCAAACCTAACCTATTTCCCTATTTCTGAATTACCGCCTGCATTGCTTACCTCCATTGGCTTAAAGTATACGCATTGTATATTCAAGGGTCAAATCTATTTCATGAGCGTATACAATGATACGCTCCTTGCAAACAGTATGTTTATTTCCGCCCTCGTCCTTGCCGGAATGGTCGTCTCCGACATCCTCCTTGCCGTCCTCGCCTTCCGCATACGCTACGGCAACGGCAAGCATTTCTAATTCGCAATGCGTAATTAGGAAGTGGGAGTCAGCCCATAAATTACGCATTACGAATTAAGCATTAGGAATCACTTATTCCCCACCCCTACTTCCCATACTGCGCTTCGATTTCGCGGATTTGGTCGCGGAGAGCGGCGGCTTGTTCGTACTCTAAGCGGTCGGCGCAGTCGGACATTTCTTGGTAAAGCGCTTTGAGCAGCTTTTTGCGTTCTTTCGGGGAAAAGAGATTTGCGTTCTTTTTGAGTGCGGCAAACTCAAGGTCGGCGTTTTCCTTCGCTTCTTTTTCTTGATGTTCAAGGATATCCTGTACTTCTTTTTTGATAGTCGCCGGCGTAATTCCATGATCCTTGTTGTACGCTTCCTGAATCTTACGGCGGTGGCGCGTTTCGGCAATGGCTTCTTCCATCGCCTCGCTCATGCGGTCGGCGTACATGACGACGCTTCCGTTCGCATTACGTGCGGCGCGCCCGATAATCTGAATGAGGCTCGTTACGGAGCGCAAAAAGCCGATTTTATCCGCGTCGAGGATTGCGATAAACGACACTTCAGGCAAATCAATTCCTTCGCGGAGCAGGTTGATGCCGATAAGCACGTCCGCTTCTCCCGTCCGCAATTGCTTTAAGATTTCCACGCGCTCAAAGGTGTCAATTTCCGAATGGATATACCGCACTTTGAGCGAAAGCCCCGTCAGATAGTCCGTTAAATCTTCCGCCATCTTTTTGGTGAGCGTCAAAACCAGACTGCGCTCGCCGCGTTTTATGCGTTCTTTAATTTCCCGATGAATGTCCTCCATCTGCCCCTCGCTCGGACGCACGTCGATGAGCGGGTCTAACAGTCCCGTCGGACGGATGAGCTGTTCGACTACCTGAGTGCTCTGCTTGACTTCCTCCTTGCGAGGAGTTGCGGTGATGTAGATGACTTGGTTCATCTTTTTGCTGAACTCGGCGAATTTAAGCGGGCGGTTATCAAGCGCGCTCGGAAGGCGGAAGCCGAAGTCGATGAGATTTTGCTTCCGGCTGCGGTCGCCTTCGTACATTGCGCCGAGCTGCGGCACCGTTACGTGTGCTTCGTCGATGAGGCACAAAAAATCGTCGGGAAAATAGTGTAAGAGCGTCGCAGGCGGCTCGCCTTTTGCGCGTCCGGCAATCGGAGCAGAATAATTTTCAATTCCGGAGCAGTAGCCCATCTCTTTCATCATTTCGATGTCGTAGGTCGTGCGCGTTTTAAGCCGCTCGTATTCAAGAAGTTTGCGCTCGGCTTCAAGTTCGGCGAGGCGTTCGTCAAGTTCGGCTTGAATTCTGCCCGTCGCCTCTACAAGTTGGTCATGCGGAACGACAAAGTGCTTCGCCGGATAAAAAACGGTCTCGTCAAGTTCTTCAACCGTGTTGCCGGAGACAACATTGAACCTGCGGATACGCGCCACGTCTTCCCAGTCCAATTCGATTTTATATGCTTCGTCCGTTTCCATGTACGGCGGATAGACTTCTAAAATGTCGCCGCGGATGCGAAAATTCCCCCTGTCGAGTACCGCGTCATTCCGCTTGTATTGGAGCGAGACAAGTTGGGCGGCAAACGCGCGGATGTCGAGTTTTTCCCCGATTTCAACGTGAATGCGCATATCGCGGTACAAGTCCGGCATTCCCAGTCCGTAAATGCACGAAACGGTCGCAACAACGATAACGTCGCGCCGTTCCATAAGACTGTACGTCGCGGCAAGGCGCAGTTTGTCGATTTCCTCGTTGATTGCCGCGTCCTTTTCGATGTAGAGGTCCCGCGCAGGAACGTAGGCTTCCGGCTGGTAATAATCGTAGTAGGAAACAAAATATTCGACGGCGTTGTTCGGGAAAAATCCCTTGAACTCGCGGTAAAGTTGGGCGGAAAGCGTTTTGTTGTGGCTTATGATGAGCGTCGGACGCTGTACGCGCTCAATGATTTTTGCCATCGTAAACGTTTTTCCGCTTCCGGTAACGCCTTTGAGCGTCTGGTAGCGGTCGCCGCGCAAAAATCCTTCCGACAGTTTTTCGATTGCCTGTCCCTGATCGCCTGCCGGCTCATAGGGAGAAACGACGGTAAGCTTTCTCATAACGCGCTAAAGCTGCCACGTGCGGGAACGACGTGAGGGCTGCGGCGAACGTTCTTCTGAGTCCGCGTCGGTAAGCGTAACCGCAAGCGTCCGGTCTTTTCCGTTCCGGCGGACTTTGACGCTGACCGTGTCTCCGGGACGTTTGCTTTCAAGCGCGGAATAATAGTCGGCAATGGATGCGACTTCAATCGAGTCGATTTGCGTAATGATGTCGCCGCCCAAATAAATAATCGATGAGCCGTAACGGGCGGCAGTCGTTCCCTGCACAATGCCTGCCTTTTCTGCGTTGCCGCCCTTTGCCGTGCGAGAAACAAGAACTCCCCGCGCAATATCCAGCCCCGCGTACTGCGCAATCGTGTTGTTCAACTGCACAAGCGAACATTGAATGACGCCGCGCCGGACTTTACCGTATTTTAAGAGGTCGGAGGCGACGCGCACCGCAGTTTCGGCAGGAACGCAAAAGCCCACGCCCGCGCTGCTTCCCGACGACGAATAAATCATCGTGTTGATTCCGACCATGCGCCCCGCCGTGTCGAGCAGCGGCCCGCCGGAGTTTCCCGGATTGATTGCCGTGTCCGTTTGAATCATGTTGCGGATTATCCGGTTATTGGAATTTTTTATGGGGCGGTTTAAGGCGGAGACAATTCCCGTCGTCATCGTGCGCTCAAAGCCAAATGGGTTTCCGATTGCGATAACTTTTTGCCCTACTTTGAGCTTTGCCGAGTCCCCGAACGGAATGGTCTGGAGCATGGTTCCCGCAGGCGGCGTAAACTTGATGATTGCAAGGTCGCTGTCCGTGTCCTGCCCCACGATTTCGGCTTCATACTGCGTGCCGTCGGAAAGGGAAACGTAGATTTTCGTTGCATTCGCAATGACGTGGACGTTCGTAAGGACGTAGCCGCGTTTGTCGATAATCGAGCCTGAACCCGAACCGCCGTCTTCTACGACCGGCTCCAGAAACCAGTTTATTCCCGTAACCTGCGTGTTGATGTTCACGACAGCGCCGCTGCATTTTGCGTACACGTTGATGTTTTGCAGTTCGTCTTGCGTGTACGCCTCCTCGCCGGAGAGCGCGACTGATTTTGCGGCAGGCACGTTTTGTTCAAAAGCTGAGTATTCTTCTTGCTGCACAAAAGATTGACTGGAATCGCCAGTATCTATAGAAGACCCTTGCAGCGTGTTTTGCGTGTGCGCGTCCGCCGTCCCCCCACGGAGTTTACTATATATAGAAGGAATTGCAGCTCCCGCCGCTCCCGCAACGAGAACCGCCGCCGCAGTAACGGCAACCATTTGATTTTTTGAATAGAGTTTCATGGCGCAGAGTGTAATGGAAACGGCGGGCGGCGGCTACGGGTTTTAAAGATAAAACTATGTTTCGCCCGCACAAGTTTTACCTAACGGCAAAACTTGCAGAAAACGATGTATGCTCCAGAAGCGGCACCGTGTATACGAAGCGACGCTATAATCATCAAACGCGCAGAAAATTGTGTTTTGAAGAGAGGGCACAATAACTAACACGCGGCCTTGGACAAGAAAACGAAATGGAAAGGAGATTCTGCCGAAGAGATTGGGATTCTGTAAAACTGCGGAAACTAGTTTTTTTATGCGGCATAACAGGGAAGTCGAGGTATTTGAGTAAGCGGGCGGGAACTATGTTTGGGCTTTCAAACACTGTTTTTACCGTCCTCCCTGCCCAACAATTATTTTATCGCCGATTTGCTATAATTTTTTATCTCTGTTATAGTCGTTTTTATGAAGTCAAAATCTGTGCTTACCCTGCTTTTTTTTGCCGCCGCGCCGGCGGCGGCGTTGTTACTGCGAATATATGTTTTTAATCATTCCGACGCATTGGTAACACCCAAAATCGTAACGCCTAAAACGGCGCCCGCGCATGAAAAGGCGGAGGAACCTGCTGCACAGGAAACGGCGGCACAGACTTCTTTTGTTCCGTTGTTGGCGACGGAAACGCTCATTGGTACGGCGGCATTCGACTTTGACGGCGACGGGCTTGACGACCAAATCGCCGCAGTCCACAAAGCGGGTTTACCGGAGATTTTTTTAATTGCAGGACTGTACAATCCCAACTTGAATTCCTATGTACGTGCTGCCGAAATTGCGACGGAAGTTACAAAAACGCGTACCTTTTCGTATTCAGGAATTGACATGACCGGCGACCACCGCATGGCGCTCGTGTACCAAGGCGAAAAACGCGACGGCGGCTCGGTGCTTGCGCTCTATCATTGCCAAAAGAGCGGCGGAAAAACCGAAGTCGTGCCCATCGGCAGTTTTTCTTCCGACGGGACGATTTTTATTCAACAGACGGAGCGCTCCGAGTCTTACGAACTTTCGCAGACAAAGGGAGAAAGTTTTGCCGTGTGGGTCTACAGTTCCGATTCCGGCAAATCGGACAGTACGGACACGGCGTCCGTCAGTCAAATCCAGACGGAATACCGCTGGAGCGAGCGCGAACAAAAATATATCCAGTCAAAACGGTTGAACATCGCCGGCTCAAGTCTTGCGGCAAAAGAATTATCGCGCATTCAAAATGGGAATCTTGAAACATTTGCAAAATTCTTGACAGGTCTTTGGTATAAAACGTCGGAAGCCGGCGGTAGTCCGCGTTACATTCATTTTAATTACGGAGAACGGGAAGTCATTTTTCTTTCCGAAGATACGGAGGGCGTCTACTCGTGGGAAGACGGCAATCTCCGGCGCGGCGGAATGTATTTGACCGCAGTCAACACGATAATTCCGAGCATGAAACGGCGGTTCGACATCGGTCTTGCGGGCGTAAACGAAGTGCGTATCCTCGTGCATGACAATGTTGGAATGATTATAAAAGAAAACAATCAGTGGGACGGCATTTACCGTAAACTTTCATTCCAGACGACGTTCGGAGAGGCGAAGACGGTGTCTTTGTCCGATACCATAAAGAAGGAATTGACTGCTGGACAGGCATGGTTGGACGGGCAGGGGAATCGTATTGTTTTTTCGGAAAAAAGTTTTAAGGTTTCAGGCGCGGCGGAAGAATACGGCGTTTTTGTAACGGACGACATCGGACAGTTTGCCGTTATTCAATTCCGTTCCCAGTCGGCACAACCCGTGTTCGGCGACGCGTATTCGATGAGTTTTTTGCCGAAGTCCGCTGCGTCGAAGCGTGCATTCGGGACTGCAAACGCTGATTTTGACACGAATACGGTCATTCTCACGCCGGTGCGCCTTGCTCCCGACACGTGTTATCCTGCAGACGGCAGCCGGATTACGCTGTCGAAAGCGGAGGACGGGGGACGGGTGCAATAGGGAGGCAAGATTTAAGGGAAGCCCGTTCCCTGCACCTTTGCGTGCTGCAACCGTGCGTAATACGGTGCTTAAAATCTGTCTTAGGAGGGAGGATTTTTCAAGTCAATACGTTCGTAATTCGGGCGAATACGGAGAACTGCGTCTGCTGCGCAAAAAAAATATGGTATAAATACGGTACAAAACCGGAAATTGTGCGCGGTGCTGGAGCGCAAAAGGCTTTCTGGACGCGGCTTTTCCAGTCATTTTGTCTTTTACACGATAAAGAACAGCGAAAAAAATAAATACACGCTTGCAATCAGCATGAGGACATTTCCTGCAGCGCGGCAGTATTTCACTTTCCGCACCGAAAAAAACGCAAGTCCGACGGTGTAAAAAACGCCTGAGGCAATCAACAGATGAAAACTCCGCGCCTGAATCGTTTGGTTCAGTCCCTTACAGACGAACAAGGCTGTCCAGCCTAAAAATGCGTATAAGATGATATTTACGGCTTCGAGCCGGCTTCCCGCAATTGAATACATAATGATGCCTGTAAGACAGAGTGCCCATATAATTCCTGATACTGTAAGGATATACGGATCAGAAAGCGACAGGATTTTATAACTGTACGCCGTATACGCGCACGCGATAATGAGAAATGCTGCGGACCGGCACAAGCGGTTGAAAACTTCTTTTGCGCCGTAGGGCGTCAGCGCGTGATGTAAAACGGACATGACGTAATTGACAACCATCAGAGAACCGAAACACGAAAACAGCGTTAAATAAAAAGCGCGGCTTTGTCCGTATGCGCGTTCAGCGGCGGCAATATCCAACAGCGCTGTCGCTGCGATAAAAAGACAGGCGCCTATACCTTGTACAACCGCGCTGAAAATCTCTTCTCCGAGCGTAAACGGACGCAGTTTGTTTTGCCGCGCAATGTGCGCCCTCTCTCGTGCGATAGCGCGGTCGGCTCTTCTCTTGGCTTTTTCGTTACGGGCAAAATCTTCCGCCGCGTATTTGGCTTTAAGCCTCGCCGGATCTTCGGCATACTGAATATTTATTTCACGAATTTTTAATTCCGCAATTTCCCGTATCTGTTGAATTCTCAGTTGTCTTTTTATTTTCAGCGACTTAAGCGTCGCAAGGCGCACCGCATTCGCCGCAATTTCATCTTCACGAGTCATTTAAACCTCTTATTTTCAGCGCAGAAACTTGTTCTAAACCTTCCGTTTTTGAACGACATAAGTATATCGGGATTTAAGAAGTTTTTCCATCGTAACGACGGCCGGCAGCGCTGTACTCGGCAGGGGGAGGAAGAGGAATGGAGGCAAGCCGTGCCTGTACAAAAGTTGCTGAGCGCGCCGAACAGAATTTGAATGACGCCGCAGCATTTTGGAGCGGCATACCGAAATTTCCCCTTGACAGGGCGGGGTGCGGCGGGCGGCAAAAATGCTATTTTGAGACAGAAATATGTTCCATGCTGCTGTCCGCGCTTTATTTGTCTGCGGGTTCCTGAAAGAAAAACGGAAAAGCGGTGAGGATAATCAAAATCGAGGCGGTTACGGCGCTTTCGGCAAAGCGGTAGGACGAAGAATAGCCGAACAAGAGCAAAGAGAGATTGGAAAAGTCCGAGAGATTGAGGACAAGCGGGAGCGTTGCATCGCCTGCGGACATTGCAAACGTAAACGCCGCCGCCTGCGCAATTCCTTTTTTGCACAGCGGAATCACAATGCGAAAAAAAACGTCGGTTTTTGAATCGGAGACAAGCAAGGCGGCTTCAGTCAAGTTTTCGGGGATTCGAAAAAGGTAATTTTGAATTTGCGTCCACGCAAACGGCCAGAACAGAGACGTCTGGGCAAAAATGAGCGCAGCACGGGACTGAGGATGCGGCACGACGTTCCAGCCGAATCCCAAAACGACGGAAGAAACGGCAAGAGGGAGAAAGGGCAGCATATTTTTGAGCGGAAAACGGATTTTCTGAAATTCGATATAGGCAAAAAAAAGAGCGGCGGATACGGAAAGAAGCGCGGTTAAAATCCCCGTTCGCAGCGTCTGAAAAAGCGACGAAAAAAATGGGCGTGAGGCAAACACGCGCGTCCACGCGGCGGCACTCCATTTTCTTTGCAATCCGAATGCATAATGCGCGTTGTAAACTGATGATACAAAAATAGAAAGAAGCGGGAGGAGCAAAAAAAACGCAATCGCCGTCCACAAAATAAAAAATGCCGCGTGTTCAAAAAGTCCCGTAATGCGTGTTCGTCGAAGCCCCCGCTGGAGAGCGGAACGATTTGAGGGAAACGCTGCGCGGATTTTTGTGTGCAAGGCGATAACCGCTGCGGCAGTTCCCGTACTCACGGCAGCGAAACGGGAGGCGGCGGCGCTGTCAAAGCGGAAACGCGCGGCGCGGTACAATTCGGTTTCGAGCGTCGCCGTTCCGAGCGTTCCGAACAGCAAAATGATGACAAAACTAAAAAAACAAAACAAAAAAATCAGCAAAAACGACACGGCAATCGACGGCACAAGGGAAGGCAGCGTTATCGCGCGGAAAATACGCAGGCGGCCTGCGCCGAGAATCAGCGCGGCGTCTTCTTCGTCCGTGTTGAGCTGCGCCCACGCTTTGGCAATGTTGTGCATGGCAATCGGAAAATTGTAAAAAGCATGGCACACGATGACTGCTTTCACCGAGTATAAAAAGCGGAACGGCACTTCCTGCGTATGCAACAAGCGTTTTAAAGTCGTGTTGACTGTGCCGTTATTCCCAAAAAACAAGATGTAGGACAGCGCAGTGATAATTGCCGGTACGCACAAAGGGATTCCGGCAAGGCTCAATAAAATGCGCCGTCCCCAAAAACGCCGGTTCGCGCAAAAAAACGCCGCCGCCGTCCCGATAAGGCACGCAAGCGCGGCGGAAAAAACTGCCTGCCCTGTCGTAAACATAAATATGGCAAAAATGTGCCGTATGTCCGCCGCGCTCGGCGCGCTTTCCGCCGCAAAATGTCCGCCGAATAAGGGCGCGAACGCGGCGGCTGCCGGCACAAAAAAAAATAAAACCGCCGCCGCAAACGCCGCTCCAAAAAACGAGAGCGCGGCTGTCGTCCCGATTCGTTTTAGTCTATCCGTGTTGAAAAACATACGCAGCCTCAATCGACATACTCTGACGTACAAACAAACCTATTTGGAAACAAAATTATCGAACAGGTCTCATTTCCAATTTTATAAAGTCCGCCGCACACCTCAGGTTTTGTCGGACGCACAAGAGGCGGGAAAACAGCGGCTCTCACAAGCCTCTTTTAGCAGGCGTTCTATAATGCCGCGTCGTCCCAAACCTCGCTTTTAAAAGATTATCCGCATATCTTGAGGAGTGTGAATAATTTTGAGCGGGCGGCAATTCTGTCATATCTTTTTCAAACCTCTTTTTTACCGCCCGCGCCGCCCCTTGCACCTTCTAGTCCAGTCCTAAAAGAAAAGAAGTCCTGCAATGCCGAGCGGAATAAGGTAGAAGGAGAACCATTCCAGCCGTCCCCTTTTGATGATTTTCATTAAAAAAGAAAGCGCGATATAGCCGGAAACGAATGCTGCTGCAGACCCCGCAATTACGGGTACGATACCGAGTGCAGTTCCCACTTTGTCTAAATCTTTGACTTCCAGTACGAACGCGCCCAGTATGGCGGGAATCGATACGATAAACGAGTATTCTCCGGCGGCAGCGCGGTCTAAGCCGCCGAACAGTGCGCCCGCAATCGTAGAACCGGAGCGCGATATTCCCGGAAGCGTTCCCAGTCCTTGCATAAGCCCAATGACTGCGGCTTGCACAAGACTTATTCCTTCGTGCGCTTTGCGTGTGCCGTGCGCGTCAAAAGCGGCGGTTTCTGTTCCTGCGTTTGTGCGGCGTTTTTCAAGGAGAGCAGACAGAACAAGCAGCCCTGCCGTAGCAAGAAAGCCTGCCGCCGTAACTTTAAGGCTCAAGGCGGGAATGAGTTTACTTGTAAAAACGCCGATTGCGCCGGTGATAAGCGTCGTAACAAAAACCGCAATAATCGTCCGTCTGCCGCGTTCGTCGTTCCCCGAAAGCACGTCCCCGGCATCAACGCCCGCCCTTCCAGTCACCTCTTTGCGCATAATCCACCGCCATAAAACGACGAACAGCGATGCAATCGTCTTTCTAAAATACAAAATGACGGCGGCAAGCGTTGCAAGATGCAGCACAATGTCGAACAGCAGCGGCACATCGTTGAGTGCAAGCAGTTTTTGCATGGCGGCAAGATGCCCTGAGGACGAAACAGGTAAGAATTCCGTAATGCCCTGCACAATTCCCAATACAATTCCTTGAATAATAGTCATAATTTTTTCCTTTTCGACTTTATCGATTTATCTATTTGATACCATTTATGGTTCATTTTCCAAAAGAGCTTTGCATTCCTGTAGATTTTTCATTTTATCCTTATCGACTGCAGGATAGCGCGGATTTATTTTTTCAAGCGTATCCGCCAAAATTTCCGACACAAGATAGCGCGTATACCATTTTTGGTCGGCGGGCAGCACATACCACGGACAATTTTTTGTCGCCGTATTGTTGACCGCTTCTTCGTATGCCTTTTGATAGCGTTCGAAAAATGCCCGCTCTTTTATGTCGTTCGCCGAAAATTTCCAATTCTTTTCCGCATAGTCGATGCGTTCTAAAAAACGCCTTTGCTGTTCCGACTTTGAAAGATTCAAAAAAATCTTGATGATAGTCGTCCCATTTCCGTATAAATATTTTTCCCATGCGCAAATATCCTTGTATTTTTGCCGAATGTAATTGCCGCGCAGCATTCGCGCAGGAACACGATAGGACTTAAAATATTCGTGAACTTTGACGACGAGCACTTCTTCGTAATAACTGCGGTTGAAAATACACATTTTTCCACGCTCGGGCAGTTTTTTATGATAACGCCACAAAAAATCGTGATTCGCCTCTTCTGCTGTCGGTACGCGAAAACCGCACACGTCCACGCCCTGCGGATTTACCGTTGACATAACGTGTTTTATCGTACTGTCTTTGCCCGCGGCGTCCAGCGCCTGTAAGACAATCAGCACAGACTCCCGCGCGTCGGCGTATAATTTTGCCTGCAATTCGGAAATGCGGTTTACGTTTGCAAGCGTCTTTTTTACAATCGCCTTTTTTTCGCTTTCTCGTCCGCCGGAATCCGTCGGAGTATTCAGAATGTCGAATTTCTTTGCGCCGTCAAACGTATATTCATCGAGTTTTCCCATAGCATTACCTCCCACCCATATTTAGGAGGATTATACAGGACGTCTCTTATGTTTGCCAACCGAATGCGGCGGGAAGGGGGATTTGATAATTGGTAATGGTAATGGTAATGGACGGCAAGACGTACTCTAAACACCATTTTTGCACGGTTATCGTGTGCAAACGCTGTAAGCCGGCGGCAAATCCAGCTAAATCTTTCAAAACTTGTTTTTCCGCCGTCGGCGCAAGTTTGACACGCGTATTGACAGGCATTAGAGAAGGGGTATCATAGAGTAAATTTTCACATATTAGAGGAAAAATCCATGAAGTTATTTCGCGCTCTTTGCACATTCGCGGCGATATGCGCCGCAGGTTCACTGCTTTTTGCGGCAGAAATGAAGCCTGCCGGAAAACCCGGTTCCTTTGAAAACGCCGCGCCTCCGGCAATGACGGACGTTCTTGCGCTGGACGCAAAATTAAAGCCGTCCGACAAGGAATTCGTTATTTACTATGTCCGTCCCGACAAAAATTATGAAAAATGGGCGTTGTGGATGTGGGCGTCTCCCGGCGGAGACGGAAGTGCTGCATGGCAGTACACGCAAAACTGGAAAGTCGAAAATGGCATCGGCTATATGCGCTATCGGCTGGACGGCTCAGACACCGGCGGAATCCGTTTTGTTTCGGAAGATGGAACTGTCGGCATGATTGTCCGTCAAAAAGATGAATGGAACAAAGACGGCGCCGAAGACCGTATTTGGGACACAAATGTTTCAAAGAGAATTGCTATTTTTTCAGGGGATTCTGCAACGTATGCGGCGGCGGAGTATAAACCGTCTATTGTGTCCGCCGAACTTGCCGCACTCAATAGAATCGAACTCACGCTTTCCGGTAAGTACGGACTTGCTGTTGACGGCGGCGCGTCCGGTTTTTCTGTCGTTACAAAGGAAGGCAAGACGTATGCCGTTGCAAAAACGTACAATGCGCTTTCGCCGTCTAATCCGATGGACAACATGACGCGGAACGTTTCTATCGTCCTTGCAGAAAATGCCGGTATTGCCGATTCGCTTATCGTAAAAAATCCCGATTTCCGCGGCGAGGCTGCTGTAAATGGTACAAACATTGCAATAGAAACAGCGGAGGCGCACTCTCCTTCTTCCGACGTTGAACTTGGCTGCGTCTATAAGGACGGAAAAGCCGTATTTCATCTCTGGGCGCCGACGTCTTCTTCCGTCTCCCTTAATCTGTACAAAACTGCCGCTGATAAAGCCGACTATACGGTCGATATGAAAAAGAATGAAGCAAACGGCGTGTGGAGCGCGGAATTCAGTCAAGTTGACCCCGACGGAATGTTCTACGACTTTACTTTGCAGAATTCCAAAGGAAGCGTTATCGTCCTTGACCCGTATGCGCGTTCAATGAGCGCCGACAGAAAACGCGGCGGAGCGGGCAGGGCGGCAGTCATCAATCTTGAAAGCGAAAGAGCCGGAAAAGTCGACGCTCCATATATTAGGCTTGCAAAGCGCGAGGATGCAATTATCTACGAAGTTTCCGTTCGCGATTTTACCATCAGTCCCGATTCTGGCGTACAAGCTCTTCCCGGAACGTATAAAGCGTTTATAGAAAAGATTCCGTATCTGAAAGAACTCGGCGTTACGCACGTACAACTTATGCCGGTCGTCAATTTTTTGAATGTCGACGAGACGAATAAGGCGTATGAGAATACGGGAACGGTAAGCGGCAATAATTACAACTGGGGCTACGACCCGCACAATTATTTTACGCCGGAAGGCTGGTTTGCAACGGACGCGGCCGATCCGTACTGCCGCGTCCGCGAGCTTCGCGAATTGATAAATGAGTGCCATAAAGCGGGCTTAGGCGTTCTGCTTGACGTTGTTTATAATCACATGGGCGATACTAGATTTCTTGATGACATTGTGCCCGGATATTATTTTCGTTTGGATTCAAAAGGCGCGTGCAAGTCAAACTCCGGCTGCGGCAACGACACCGCGACCGAGCGCAAGATGATGAAGCGCCTTGTCGTCGATTCTGCGAAATATTGGGTAAAAAATTATAAAGTTGACGGCTTCCGCTTTGACCTTATGGGGCTTATGGAATCATCTTCTGTTCTTGACGCATATGCCGCATGCGCAAAAATCAATCCGTCCGTTCTTTTTGAAGGCGAAGGCTGGAAGATGTACAACGGCGAAAAAGGCACCGTCGGAATGGATCAGAATTATATGCTCAAGACAAATAACGTTGCTGTTTTTAATGACGAATTCCGCGACGCGCTTAAAGCGGGCGGCTTCAACGAAACAGGACGCGGTTTTATCACAAAAAAAGCAGTTGACTCCGAGCGCCTTTTCAACAATGTCATGGGGCGTCCAACATCAAATTACCGCGCCGACCAGCCGGGCGACAACGTTCAGTACATGGTGTGCCATGACGGACTAACGCTGCACGATTCGATTACGCACAATCTGAAACTTGACGAAAAAAAGGACGTCAAGGAGATTGTACAGCGCATAAAACTTGGGAATTTTCTCGGTATGACTGCGCAGGGAATCGTTTTTCTCCATGCAGGACAAGAACGCGGACGCACAAAACCGAACATTAAAGGCGCGCGCGCAGAGACAGTCGGAAACTTTGTCCGCAACAGTTACGATTCGTCGGACAATATCAATCAGATTGTGTGGACTCTGACTCCTGATTATCAAAATCTTTTGGACTATACAAAAGGACTTGTCGCTCTGCGCCGTGCATTTGACGTTTTCCGTGCGGGAGACGCGAAAAAGATTGCAAAAACATTTAAAAAAATCTCAACAGAAGAAGCATTTGCGTTCGGGTACACGGCAAAGCGTGCGGACGGCACATGGATTGTGCTCGTCAATGCTGACGATAAGCCCGTAAAAATAAACACTGGTATTCTGCTGAAAAGTGGTGTAGTATACGTTGACGCAGAGAGAGCGGACGCAGACGGCATAAAAGAGCCTGTCGGCGTAACTATTGACGGGAAAAGCGTTTCGCTTGCTCCGCTGACTGCCACAGTTATCCGCGTCTCTAAATAATGGGAATCGCAATTGGTTTCAATTGTATAAATATTCTTGGAGGAAAGAATGAAAAAACTTATTTGCGCAGCTACAGCGGTGTCGCTGGCTGCAACGATGGCATTCAGCGCAAGCAATGCAAAGTCCGCAACTATTTTGGTGTGGGAGTCCAGCGGCCCTGAAAAGGAGTTTATCCAGTGGGCTATTAAGGAATTCCGCTCGATGCCGGAAAACAAACGGATTAAAATCACGTATCAGCCCGTTGAATCGACCGATGCTCGTTCAAAAATTGAACTTGACGGGCCGGCAGGAGTCGGCGCGGACGTTTTTGTTGCTCCGCACGACCACATCGGCGCACTGGTAAACGGCGGACACGTTCTTCCGATTGATGACGGCACGGCTTATATCGGAAACTTTTCGGCGAACGCCGCTAAAGCGTCCGCATACAACGATGGAAGCGGAATGAAATATTTTGGCTACCCGCTGGGTGCGGAAACTTACGCTCTTTTCTATAACAAGGCGCTCATTAAAGACAGCGAGGTTCCCAAGACATGGGACGACGCGATTGCCTTTGCAAAAAAGTTTAACAATCCGGCGGAAAACAAATACGCGCTCGTCTGGTCTGTTACTGACGGCTACTACGGCTATATGTTTATGGAAAGTTTCGGTGCGCCCTTGTTCGGTCCGAACGGAAACGACCGCAAACAGCATAATTTGAATAGTCCTGCCGCCGTTAAAGGTTTGACATATTTCCAGAGTCTTAAAAAATCTTTGCTGCCGGTAGAAGCGGCCGACGCTTCCGGCGACTTCTGCAATGCGGAATTTACCTCTGGTAAAGCGGCGATGATTATCACCGGCCCGTGGGCAATCAAAACTTTTGAAAAAGCAGGCGTTAATTTTGGCATCACGACGCTTCCTGCATTCCCCGGCACGAATAAACCTGCCACTTCATTCTCCGGCGTACGCCTTGCGTTCGTCAGCTCCTACTCGCAGTATCCTGAAGCCGCAAAGAGTTTTGCAAAATTCCTCACCTCAAAGAAAGCATTGGAAAAACGCTTTGAACTGACTGGACAGATTCCGCCGAGAAACGACACGACAACGAACACTCCGTTGAGCAATCCGTTTAAGGAACAACTCAAAACATCCACTCCGATGCCGACAATCCCGCAGCTCGGAACGTACTGGTCTGCGATGGGTTCCGCCTATTCCGGCATTTGGAACGGCGATGACGTTAAGAAAACGCTTGACGCTGCCGCCGGCGCAATGGAAAGCGCAAAATAACTATTAAGTGCGCACACCGTTCTACAGTCAATATGTGTGCGCCTTTTTCTTTTGTAAGCCGTATGTTCAAGAAATCTGTGAGCATACGGTTTTCCGCTACTGTTAGGAGTATTGAATGAATAATGCAGTAGACCGAAAAACGCTTGAAAAAGCGCCCATAGCTTCAACGTGTTTTATGGGATTAGGTCAAATTCTGTACTTAAAACAATATGTACGCGGAGCATTATACGCCCTTGTAGAAGTTGCAATGCTCTGCGCTATTATTTTTGGTACAAAAAAGATTATTCCGGCAAATCAAAGCGAAGCAGATGATATGCTCGGACTTCCTGATATTGTTGAGACGATTGAATATCTTGAAGAACAAAATTATCCGAAAATCGACGGCATAAAGACGGCGATGGCTGGGGACATGGAGAAATTCCTAAAAAAATACGCCCCCGAAGCCGCAGAGGACATAGATGATTTCGGAGACTTTTATGCAGTCGAAGACGTCGTATACGATCTCGACGACGACACCGTTATCGACAAGTTTGACAAACTGAGCGCAAAATACACAACAAAACTTGCTAAAATATATGCTCGTATTTCTCCTGAGGATTTTGATGCCAATTACGATGCGCACGACGATGTTTCCCGCCGGATGGTAAAGCGCGGCGTTCGGACAACCGCGTACCGTGCATGGTTCCGCGGTCCTATTGTAACATCCATTGCGGGGCTTATAACGCTCGGCAGCGTGCAGGATACGCAGCTTTCGTCATTTAAAGACCACTCAATCTTTATGATGATAAACGGTATTTTGGCGTTGATTATGATTTCGTTCTTTGTCTTCCTTTATATATTGAACATAACGAGCGCCAAAACTTCCGCCGCGAGGATTTTGAAAAACGGACGCTTCCCGACGTTAAAAGAAGCGCAGGATGATATTTCGCAAAACTCGTTTGCGACAATCGGTATTGCTCCGTCCGTCGTAATGATTGCGATTTTCTGCTTGGTGCCGCTGTTATTTTCTGCTCTCGTTGCGTTCACCAACTATTCATCGCCCGACCATATCCCGCCGAATAATCTTGTTGACTGGGTAGGACTTGAAAACTTTGGGACGATGTTTTCGTCCAACTTAAGCGGCGGAATGTGGGCAAAGGCATTTGGTTATACTGCCGCGTGGACAATCGTTTGGGCGATATTCGCAACGTTTACCTGCTTTTTTGTCGGATTTTTTTACGCATTCGTTTTGCAGGATAAGCGTATCGTCATTCCGAAGTTTTTTAGAACCGTTTACATTTTCCCGTATGCCATTCCGCAAATGCTTTCGCTTTTTGTGTGGGCAAACATACTCAACGGTACAATCGGGCCGATAAACCGGACGTTCCAACTCCTTGGGCTTATATCTTCTCCGATTCCATGGCTTTCAAGTCCGATGATGGCGAAATTCTCACTTATTTTTGTGAATATCTGGATTGGCTTTCCGTACAGCATGATTCTTACGACGAGTTCGATGACCGCAATTTCCAATTCCCTGTACGAAGCGGCTGTTATCGACGGCGCATCAAAATGGGAACAGTTTAAAAGCATTACCTATCCGCTCGTTATGTTCCAGCTCAAGCCGACGCTCATTATGCAGTTTGCCGGAAACATCAATAACTTCGGCGCGGTATTCTTTTTGACGGGCGGAGGGCCAAATATGCCGCAGGCAGGCTTGACGACCGTAACGAACTGCGGTGCGACTGACTTGCTCATTTCGTGGATATTTAAACTGACGATGAATACTCCGCAGCGCTACAATCTTGCGTCCGTACTTTCCTTGCTCGTGTTTGTCGTTCTTGTTCCGTTCGCTTTGTATAACTTTACCAGAACAAAGTCTTTCCAAGAGGGTCAAGTATGAAAAAACACATAAACAATACGACACCTGCCGGTGTTATCCTCAATCTTATATTGATTATCAACGTGATTTTGGTGCTGTATCCGGTGCTTTTCACCGTAAGCTCGTCCTTAACACGTTCGAATTCGCTTGCGGCGACTTCCGTTATTCCGTTTACGGACGAACACGATGAATCGTACACGGTGGAAGGGGAAAGCGGCACCGTTACTAAAGTGCGCACGTCCTTTACATTCAAAAAGCCGTCGCTCTACCAGTACCGCAGACTTTTGACGGGGCCGGATAATTTGGTTAAGGGCGAGACGAATGTGCGCGGCACAAACTACAAACGCTGGTACTTGAATACGCTTAAAATCGCCTGCATGAACACGATTATTACGGTTTTTGTGTGCAGCACGGCGGGTTATATTTTTTCGCGCTTTAGTTTTGCGGGACGCAAACAGCTCATGGCTTCGATGATTGTTCTGCAGATGTTCCCGAGTTTTATCGGAATGGTTGCGACCTACGTCATTTTGTGGAAATTCAATGCGTTGAACACGCTCTGGGGGCTTGTCATGGTCTATTCGGCGGGCAGTATTCCGTTCAACTCGATGTTGATGAAAGGCTACTTCGATACAATGCCGAACGACATTGCAGAAGCCGCGTATATCGACGGAGCGTCCCCGCTTGGCGCGTATCTCCGCGTCATTTTGCCGACTGCAAAGCCGCAGCTCGTATTCCTTGGGTTGACGAGTTTTACCGGTCCGTGGATGGACTTTATTTTCCCGCGCATGATTTTGCGTACAGATGATAAAAAAACACTTGCCGTCGGTCTCTACGAAATGATAAGCGGACGCGCAAATGACAACTTTACGATGTTTGCTGCCGGCGCCATTCTCGTTGCCGTTCCATTTACGATTTTGTTTATGGCAGGACAAAAAACGCTGCTGATGTCGCTTGCGGGCACCAGCGGAAAAGAATAAGCGTTTTTCGGCTTTTAAAATGCAGTTTACAACGATGCAGACTGCATTTGACCTATTCGATAACTTCGTTGTCAAATAAGTTTACAGTTCTAAATCGTAGAAATAGCACGATTTAGAACATCGCATTTCAGGGTAACCTGTTCCGAAACTGAAGTTTTCGGAACAGGTTATTTTTTTCTGCGCAGACTGTGTATTAACTGGAAAAGCGGAGTCGGGCGGGGTTCTATATCTTGTTATCCGCAGGGGAGGGGGATAATCTTGTGTGCGGTAAGGTTGTCTCCTGCCGCCCGCTCAACTCCGTTTTTTCGCACGTTTTGCCTGCGGCAAAATATGGGTGAGCCACGCCATAAACTCTTCCAAGACACGTAATAACCGCTCACAGTTTATCTGCTCCGCCCGCTGTTCCCATTCGACTTTACCCCTTTACAGCGCCGGCAGCGATTCCTTTGATGATGTATTTTTGCAGCGAAAGATAAAAAATAATTATCGGAATTGATGAAATCGTCAGAGAGGCGCACATGGGGCCGTATTTGTTGACGGAAAGCCCGCGGAACGCTTGCTGCGCCAACTGGATAGTCCCCTGTTTTATGATAATTGTCGGAAGGAGAAAGTCGTTCCAAATCCACAGCGCGTCGATAACGGCAATGGTTGCAATAATCGTTTTGATAAGCGGCAGTACAATCACAAAGAAAATGTAAAATCGTCCCGCCCCGTCGATGGCGGCGGATTCTTCAAGTTCGCGCGGAACACTCTTGATAAATCCGTGGAACATAAAAATCGCAGTCGGACAGCCGACGCCCCAATACATGAGGATAATGCCCGGAATATTCATTAAGTGCAGTCCTGCTGCAAGTTCTCCGATAGGCACCATGATAATCTGAAATGGAATGACCAGATAAAACGTAAAAAATCCGTATAAAATCCACGAAAGTTTTGAATTGGAGCGGGCGAGCGCATACGCGCACATAGCAGACGTGATGATAATGCCGCCAGTCCCGAACACAGTGATGACGAGCGTGTTCATAAAGACTTTAGGGAACTGCATTTCTTTCCACGCTTCGGCGTAATTAGAGAGGTAAACAGTAACAGGCCAGCCGGACGGGTTCAAAATAATGTCCTTTGTCGAGCGAATGGAATTTATGACGACAAAAAACATCGGATAGATAAAAAAAACGGCGAATACAATTAAAGTGGTTGCAAGGGCGGCTTCCAGCGCTTTTGGCTTTTTGACTTTCGTTCCTGCCGTGTTTGCAAATAACAATCTTTTTAGAAAATGAGCGGTAGAATTCATGTTAAGCCTCAACTTCCTTTCGTTTCATAATAAACAACTGCACGCCTGTAATTAAAACGATTACGACGAACAGAACCATCGCTTTTGCAGTCGCAAGACCGGCAAGTTTTTTGGAAAACGCGTCAAAATAGATATCCATAACGAATGGAACCGTGCCCGTCGCGTAACCGGCGCGTCCAATCATTGCGTAAATAAGGTCGAAACTTTTGAGCGCGTTTGCAATCGTCAAAAAAAGCGAGATCGTCATCGCTGGAACCATAAGCGGAAGCGTAATAAAACGGAAACGCTGCCAGCCGGTCGCCCCGTCAATACGCGCAGCTTCCACAATTTCCGTCGGAATGTTTTGCAGTCCGGCAAGGTAAACAATCATGTAGTAACCGGCACCCTGCCACACCGAAACGAGCACGAGCAGCCACGGCGTTTTATGCGAGTCGGAAATCCATTTTTCAATGCCTGTCAACGCCGGCAAAAGTTGATTGAACAACATTGACCATATCAGCGCAACGATAATCATCGAAAGCATATTCGGTAAAAAAAAGACGGTGCGGAGCGCTTTTTGCCCGTGAATGCCTGTATCGAGCGCCATTGCAAGAATAAACGCGAGCGCGTTTATTCCGATAACTGAAAAGACAGCAAAAAAGAGCGTGAAACCGACGACCCCCATATTGAATTCGGTGAGCGTCCAAACTTCGGCAAGAATTGTTTTTAATTCGTAGACTGAAAAAAGCGCCGCTGCCGCGTTCGATACTGCCTCTGCCGAAGATGGAGATAATCCCCGCGCAGATGAAAACTCTGCCGCAGCTTCGTCAAAACCGCTTTTGCCGTCCGCAAAGACGGCTTCCAACGTGCGCGTAAAGTCGTCAACGGCGGTTTCTCCTGCGTTTCCTGCTTCTTGAATTTCAGGAAGGTCGAGGAGTGAACGGACGGCTTTTTTTTCGTCGTAACGCTCCGTCCGCCAATAACTGCGTTTTTCGGCGTCGTATTTGTATGCACCGTTGAGTTTTGCCGTCCACGCCGCGTTTGCCGCCGCACCTTTTAAAACTTCATTTTCAAATTCGTTTTGTGCAATCGAGCGCGGCAGTGAAGAGGTTTTTGTAAACTTTTGGATTTTGTTTTTGTGCGGGTAAAAATCCTTTCCAACTTGACCGGCAAAAATCTGTTTGTAATTGGCGGTGCCCACAAATCTATTGTATTCCGGTTCATAGCCTGCGGATTTAATAATCCGTTCAAGTTTGAGTTTTTTCAATCCGCTGACGCTCAAACGGCGGTACGCTCCGTCGGACGCAGAAAAAGAGTATATGCCCATAACGAAATCTTTGTCGCGCTCCGTTTTGATTTTAGAAAGAATCTGCTCTTCAAATTCATTCTTTTCAAGAACGATGGGCGATTTCGGCGTCAGTCCGTCCCAATTCGTCAAGGAAATGCCTATTCCGCGGATAAACGGCACGATACAGAAAATGCCGTACAAGACCATGCACGGCAAAATAAAAGCGGTAAAATAAAAGCCCCGTGTAATTCGTTTTTCTACCATATGAGTAATCCGGTTTTGAGCTTTGACTCGGCGGGATGCCTAAGACAATCGCTCATAAAATAAAAACAGCCCTCAGCGCCAGAGCCGGGACTGTTTGCCTAATCAATGCGACTATTTATTGACGGAGGAAGCCCACTGCGTGTCGATAACGCTGATAACGTCTTCGGCAGTGCGTTTATGCAGCATATACTGCTGTGCGCCGTTTTTGCAGGCGTCTTCAAACACGTCGGAGGGATATTGCGAGAACGCCCACTGCATCGGTTCCTTTGCTTCGACAGTTTTCATCAAGTCGATATACGGATTGTCGAATGCGGAAACGTCAATTCCTTTAAACGGCGGAATGAGTTTATATTCTTTGAGCCAGAGCGCGCGGCCTTCGGTAGACGTAATCCAATTGACGAATTTCAGCGCGGCCTCCTGCTTTTCGGGGGACGACTGGGAGGAAATACCGAATGTCGAGTCAACATCGGCATAAAAAACGTTCAGTTCGGGGTCGTTATGCACGGGGAACGGAATAAAATATGCGTTAAGCGCGGGGTTGAGTTTTTTTGCGTCGGCATACGACCACAATCCCTGCACCATCATCGCGGCTTCGCCTTTTGCAAAGGACTGCTGCTGCTCGCCGCCGCCCATTTCAGCCGCCGTTTTATTCATGTTTTCGCGGTAAAAGTCTAGAATGTTGAACAATTTTGCCGTATCGACAACGCCATAAGATGTATTCCCTGCGCTCATGTCGGCAATAAACGACTCAAGTCCTATCTTTTTTTCTTTGAGAAGGGCAGTGTGTACCAGCGTAATAAAATGTCCAACCGACCAGTTTTCTTTGAGAAGTCCCGCAAACGGAACGATACCGGCATCTTCAAGTTTTTCGCAGACGTCTTCAAGCGCGCGGAACGTTGTCGGAGCGGCAAGCCCCAGTTTGTCGAAAATGTCCATATTATAGATAATTCCGATTCCCGCGTAGTCCGTCGGCAGCGCATACTGTTTTCCGTTGTAACTGACGGCAGGCAGTGCGCTCGAAAGCACTTTTTCCATCGCCTCTGTGTTTGAGAGGTCAAGAAGATAGCCCTTGGACGCATATTCGCGGACACGGGAATAGGATTGCATTTGCAGAATGTCCGGCAAGTCTCCCTGCGCCGCGCGTGCAATCATTTGCGCATCTCCGTCGTTCGGAATAATAAGCGTGTTAATCGAAATGCCGGGATTGGTCTTTTCAAACGCCTTGATGACGTTTTTTAAGCCTTCTTGGTTTTCTTGCTTGTAGTAGTACAATTCAAGCGTTACGCCGTCGCCTGCACTTTTTTTCTGACAACCCATAAAAGAAACAGCCGCCAACGCCGCTGCTGCAATCACAATCTTTTTCATTCTTTCCTCCGTATGTATGAAAGATTTGTTTTATTCAGACGCGAATAATAGCCCTGTTCGACAATGAATTTATCGGACAGCATTATTATAGGTTGCGGGATTTTGTTTGTCAAATTACGGGCGGGGCGGACGGCGGTGAGCGGTTACTACGTGGTTTACAGATTTTGCGGTGCGCCGCTCACCCACGTTTTTCCGGACGGCAAAACGTGCATTAGAACGGAGTTTGGCGGGCGGTGAAAACGGCGTTTGAAAGATGGAACGGAGTTACCGTCCGCACAAGATTATCCACACTCCTTGCGGAGCATGGATAAATTTGCAGAAAAATGGAGTTCGGCGCTGAGCGGCAAAACTAGCCCTCAACACCGTTGCATGCAACTTTGCCGTGTGCAAAGTTGAAGCGAATGGAAAAAAAACACATTGTATCTGTAAAACCTGTTCAATCTGTCCGCTCCTCCCTTGCCTCTCTCTCCCTTGCTATGGTATAAAGCGCCCGTGGAACAATTGCATACCGGCGGCAGGCTTTATACGAAATCTTTAAAAAGTTTGCTAAGCCGCTTGACAGTCGAAAACCGCGCTTCTCATAATTTCAGCGACCAGCGACCAGCGACCAGCGACCAGCGACCAGCGACCAGCGACCAGCATAAGCGCATTCCGCGCGCACAACATCTTATTTCAAGACAACATAATTACCGCTTTTATAACGAACGCACGGACTTTTTTTCCGCGCGTTTTTTATCTCGCGGCGGCAGCGAACGGGGCGGGCCGGGCGGAGGGGGGATTACGACGTGGTTTACGGATTTTGCGGTGCGCCGCTCACCCACGTTTTTCCGGACAGCAAAACGTGCATTAGAACAGAGTTGGGCGGGCGGTGAAAACGGCATTTGAAAGACATAACTGCGCTTCCGCCTGCACAAGATTATCCGCACCCTCATAGGGGCTATGGATAATCTCGCAGTAAAATGGAGTTGGGCACTGAGCGGCAAAACTCGCCTTCAATGCCGCTTTATGCAAGTTTGCCGTGTGTAAACTTAAAGCCAATGGAAAAACTGGTAAAATCTTTCAAAACCAGTTGTTTTCGTCGGCGGCGGATAGAGGAAATTGGGATTTACGGACATAACTTGGTTCACAGTCCGTTCTAAGTTTGTGTTCCGTACACTTACGTTAAAATAGGATTTAAGGGAGAAAGAGGAAATCCCAGTCTGATGGGATTCTCTCTTTCTCCCTTAA
>CAUTOZ010000024.1:0-25397 GCA_963539635.1 uncultured Treponema sp. | reverse complement strand
GGGCCGACGTGCCGGAGGCCGCCGACCCCTCCCCGTGCCCGGGCGGCCCCCCCCCCCCCCCCCCCCCGCCGGGGGCAGGGGGGGCGCCGGGGGGCCCCGGGCCCCGGTGCCGCCAAGCCTGGGGCCCCCCGCGCGGCCCCCGCCCCCCCCAAACGAGTGATTTCGGACATCTGTGTCAACCTCGTATTCCTTCATTTGGTTATTAGTTTAACGTTCTGCAAAAAATATTGCAAACGTTTTTTATTTGCAGCAAAGCGAGCGGTAAAAAAATATTTGAATGGTATAACTATGTTTCCACTTTTTTGCCGTCCGCCTCTGCCTTTCGCGTTCATGGATATCGCCTGTACATTATATAGAATAAATCTTCCAAAACTGATATATATGCGTCTGGCAAAACTTATTCGGCTTCAATCAACCTGGTCTAAAGCGGACGTTTCCGAGCAGGTTCAATATCGTGGTTTATTTTTAGGAGGCGATTATGAAACGATTTTGTGCAAGGAGATTTTTTATTGTTTTGGCGGCGGTTACAGTCGTCTTTGCGTCATGCCGGCAGCATATCGGCATCGAGAAAAATTATGGAGAAGTGGTCGTTGCACTCGGCGGAACGGCGCGGGCGGTAACTGCATCGGGATTGCCGGAACTCAGCGCGGATAACACCGTCATTACGATTACCGATAAAGATGGAAGCGAACTGGCAAAAGGGACGACGGGCATTTCCATTCAACTTGCAATCGGCACGGAAATCACCGTAAAAGCAGACGTAGAGACTGCGGCAGGCTATTGGACAGGCAAAAAAATGCACACGGTTAAAGCGGGATTAAATGCAATCAACGTAACGCTTTCAAAAATGCCTGCGAGAACGACAAATCTTTCGTTTTCTCCGAATGATGACGGCTCTGCTCTCCACGTAATGCTTGGGAACAAAACGCTTGCTTCAAAGGCAGACAGCAAGAGCCGTCTGAAAGTCTCCCGCGACGGCATCGGCCGCGTATATCTTTTGTATACTGACTTGAGCGCAGTGCCGACTGCGGATCGGTTACGGCGCTTTAATGTGGACGGGGAAATCGATAAGGATTTTACGCTTTCGCTGCCGGATTCGCTCCGCGGTATTTCGCAGATGAGCGTTGACGCAAAGACGGGAAATATCTTCCTTATAGACAGCACGGGAGCGGCTCCGCGCGCACTGTGCATGACGGAGGACGGCGTTGTGTATTCAGGAAATCTTGCGTCAGCCGTTTCGGGAATATCTGCAATTCATGCAGTTGCGGCTTTTGACGGTACGCTCTTTTTTGCGGCGCGGACAGACGCAGATGAAAAACTGTTTGCAGTCAAAACCCAATTGCAGGATTCGGGGACGAAAACGCTTCTTCTTACCAAGGCTGCCGAGGCAACGCTTGAAAAACTTACTCAGGTGAGCGGAGCAGAAACGGTTTATGCCGATATGTACGCGGACGCACAGGGCGTTTGCGTTTTGCTGAACGCAGGCAATACGAAAAGCGAAAACGGCGCTGTCTATTCG
Organism: uncultured Treponema sp.; assembly: GCA_963539635.1. GTDB lineage: Bacteria > Spirochaetota > Spirochaetia > Treponematales > Treponemataceae > Treponema_D. The sequence goes on along the minus strand of CAUTOZ010000024.1, from coordinate 23,878 downwards.
GCAGGAAAAATCGTCTGCTATACGTACACCGGCAGCGGATTTACAGATAAAACAGGCGCGGGACTTAATCCCGCGCACGCGGCAGACGGCGGCATTGCTTTTGACGCACAGTATTTTTCCAAACCGGTCGCATTCATCGGATACGATAAAGACAATCTGTATATTGCAGATGACGGCGCTGACATCGTCTATAAAAATGAAAACTTCCGCGCGGACGGCAATAAAAACAGAATAGCCGCGCTCAACCGACAGTCAAAGACAATCGCGTTCACCGATACGACGGCAAAATGGTTCATGGAATACGACGCATACAAACTGCCGACGACTCCGGTCGTCTCTTGGGAAAAGGGCGACGATTCAACCGTATATGGAATGAAGTATTGGACGAGTGCGGACGGGACAGCCGCGTTCTCGGAGGCACATAAACTTTGGGTATCGTCTAATGATCAAATAAAGCCGTCCGATGTGTTTTGCTATGACCAAGACGGAAATCTGTATATCCACTATATGGACGGAAACTACTCAAAAGTGCGGCGTTTTGCCCTAAAGGCGGACGGTTCATACGATACTGCGGCGACAAAGGATGCGCAGTTGAAATCTGACGGACAGGTAACGGCGATAGCCGCTGATGTTTCTGACGGTAAAAACTGCCTGTACGTCGTTCATCAACAAAGTGCGACTACTGACTGGAAAATAAAAAAATACGAGTGGACAGGAGCCGCCTTTGACGGCTTTACAGCCTCGACTGCGTACACTATAGCGGGAGATGCCGCGTTACCGGGGAATATTACTGCCCTTGCGGCAAATAAAGACGGATTATTCGCTGCGGTACAAAGGGAAGAGCCGATTAGTGAGAAAAAATATTCTTTGTTCATAAGGAAATACAAAAAAGAATCCCCTGTTGAGGCAGGGAATGTAGACGTAATCCCAAATACGGATATGGAAGCAAGTCATGCTTCCCATGCGTCCTATAAAAACTTTAGGGGCGAAATCAATGCCATGCAGATACAAAACGGCATTTTATATTGCGGTGTAACGACAAAGGAAATGCTTCAAAAAGAGGCTGGAACTCCGCCGCAATATAAAGTTGATGAGTTTAAAACCAGCGGCGCACTCTACAAAGTTGGCAAAACAGCAGATACGCTCGGCGGAACGGCGCAAAAATTGCTTGATAAGTCGTTTAACGATTCTGAAAAAAACGGCTACGGCTTTTACCGTTTCAATGCACTCCAACACGGCTCTTTCGTTATCGCATCCGACGGCGCGTGGGGTATAAAAGGCACCGTGCCTTCCAGCGGCACAGAACGCCCGGAAATACACAATACGAAAAAAGTCATTACGTGCGATATAACAGGCGGCAATATAAATGAAGATACTTCCGGCGGAAACTTCTCTAAAGCGCTAAAGCGTCCCGATACCGACGGCGGATTTACTTGGTATTAAAAACTGTACCGGCATTCAGAAAAAAAGACTTTTTCGCATAAGCCGGACATTTTCACCAGCCGCCTTAAAACTGCAATTCCTAAACGGGAGCAACGCGGTTTTGGGCGGCCGCAGGCGGCAGAGAACGAAGTGTGAAAGATATAACGGAGGCGCCGCCCGCACAAAATTTTGCCGCAAGGCGAAATTGCGCGGAAAAATGATGAGCGGAGTTACGGACTGCCTGCGGGTAACTTTGCAGAAAGACGGAAAACCCGTAAACGACGGAAACATCCGCCTGCGCCGGATTGGAGCGGCGCGCGGAGCGCGTTGCAAAGCAATGGAGGCATAAGCCGGAACCGCGAAAAGCCGGTTACGAACTCCTGCTGCGCCCTCCTTATGCGCTTCCTACTAGAAAAAATCCGTGCCTGATGGTACTATGCGCCCATGTTGAACTCCGCCGCCGGACAAATTAAGCTTTTTTTGACAAGCCCCGTCCTTTTAGCCTGCGTTTCAAGCTGGTTTTGCGCCCAGTTTATAAAAACCGTCATTCATGTTCTGTACGGAAGAATCCACAGCGTTTACGAGCTGATTGAAAATCTCCTATGGAAAACCGGCGGACTGCCGTCGAGCCATTCGTCGCTGGTAACGGCGCTGTGTACGACAATCGGCGTGCGGCACGGCGTTGACTCCGATATTTTTATTCTTGCGTTCTGTTTCGGCATGGTTACAGTGCGCGACGCAGTCGGCGTGAGGCGCTCAAGCGGCGTTCAAGCAAAAAAAATAAACGAACTCGGGCGGGATTTACACAAAAAAGACATCATTCAATATTCCCCGATAAAGGAAGTGCACGGGCACACGCCCATTGAAGTTACAGTCGGCTGTCTGCTCGGCTTTTTTACGGGACTGGCGTTTGCGCTTTTTTAATTCCCGCTTAGACTGTTGACCCTATGCACCGTTTTGCGCTCATTTTCGCCTCCGCTCTGTTTACCGCTTTTTCCCTCGTAACGATGATAATTTTTCGCGCAGTTCCGGCAACAAAACTGTGGGCGGGCTATACCATCATGTCAGTTCCTGCGGAGACGGACGCAAAACTGGTCATCGAAGGACTGGAAAAGTGCGGCTGTAAAGCGGTGATTTGCCGTGCCGCTCAGCGAGTGCCGCTTGATTTGCCGCAAAACTCGCCGGAAGTGTCGCTTGCCGCTCTGGGAGCAGGAACATCGGATTATCTTTTGCGGCGCAATCAGTTTTTCTTCGATAAAAGCGGCGCGCTCGAACTCTACTACATTCCTGATGAATATGGAAAAAATCTTAAAGCCGCTGCCGCTTCTTTGAAAGCCGAACATTCGGTAAACGCCGCGGTCTGCGGCGGCGGCAGCTACCCGCTGGCAGCGCCATTTCTGACACTATCGTTTGCGTTTTTTTTATTGTTTTTTTCAGAGGAACGAATGCTGTTCGCCTTTTTTGCTTTTCCTCCCACTTTATATGCATTTTGCTTTCCAGCGTATACGTCAGCGTCAGCAGTTTGTCTGCTTTTATGCGCGGCGTTTTTTGCGCTCAGCGCGTGGGGCAGAAAAAACGCCGTTCGCCTCCTCTTAAAAAGCCGCGATGTCATCGTTTTAACGGCTGCCTCGTGTGCTGTCGCTGTTACATCAGGCGTGCGGGGCGCCGTTTTTTTTATGATTGCCGCTTTATCCGGCTTATGCGCTCTTTTTTTGACTGGAAAAGCGCGTTCCCTTTTTGAACGGCAGTATTCGTTTGTGCCGGTAAAGATTTTGAGCGCAGGCGCAATTTCAATAAATGCAAAAAATACCCGTTCTGCGCTTATAGGGGCGGCTGCCGCGTCCGCGCTGCTTACGCTTTTTGCGCTCCCGTCCGTGTTCGCCTCATCTTTAGTTTTGCGGGGAGGCGCGCCTCTTTTTCCCGCGGCGCGCGTAAGAGGCGGCTCTTTTGCTTCTTTGCAGGACTTTACTGAATGGCGATGGGAAGCCTTGACCTATCCGTATATCTCCGTCAATGCGGCAGGCGATGAAAAAAATATCCGCTCCGTATCGTTTTTCCGCTACGAAAACACAGGCGGACTGATTGCCGAACGTCAGCAGACGATTACATTCGACGCGGAATTCAAAAAAAATGCGCTTGATTCGATAAACGCGCTTGATTTTCCGGCAGTGGAAAAGCTTTTAAAGCGGCAAAAAACATTGAGAGCCGGCTATGCTTCTGCGGCTTCTCAAACGGTGAGCGTTTTCACTATAATAGCGCTCGCGCTCGGAGGGGCGGCTCCCCTTTTTTTATCTGTGAGCCGGAAAATATGCGGCGCACGTGAAAGTCGTCCGGTTTATCGCACTTTGCAAAGACCTCACAACGCTTGAAAGAGCGTTTTTCTGCGCATTGCGCTGCAAACATTGTATCAGGTGGAAGAATGACTGTTTTTTCGGGATTTTATGCACTCAAAAAAAAGGCTTACAAAAAGCCCGTCAGCGGATTTATTCCGAAGACCCTCGTTATTCCCGTAGCGCAGGATAAATTGCACCGCTGTCGTCTTCTTGTAAACGAGGGGGACACGGTAACGGAAGGGCAGCTTATTGCCGCATCCGCAGGATTTGACGCGGGACGGTCAATGGTATACGCGCCGCTTCCGGGTGTTGTCGAAAAAATCGTACAGTGTACGGGGCCGGACGGAAAAACCTCCGATGCCGTCAAACTCAAATTTCAAGGCAGCTTCCGCTATACGGGAAAAAAATTGCTTGAGCGGGACTTATCCGCGCTGTCGGCAAAACAACTTATCGAAGAAATCGGGGAGCGCGGAATCGTCAACACGTTTGTTACCGATAAACCGGTACCGCTTGCCGCTGAACTTGAAAAATATTCCTCTCGTCCCAATCGCATTTTAGTTGTCCGCCTTTTTGACGATGACCCCTCGCGTCTTACGGATTCGCTTGTATCGTCGTTTTTCCTAAAAGAAGTGTGCGCTGGAGCAGATTTATGCGCACAAGCGATGAATGCGGAAAAAATTATTTTTATTAAAAGCAAGGATTTTAACGCGGATGAAAAAATATTTAACTTCAGCAGACAAGCGCGTTTTTTTTCCGTCGATATCAAGCAGTATCCGGCAGGCTTTAAAAAGGAAATCTGTAAAGCGGTAAAAAAACTTTCAGGCGCAAATTCAAAACTTGCAGGTATAAATGAAAGCGATTTATTTACCGATTCGTCTACGATGTACGACTTATATCGAAGCGTCGGTTTCGGCATCCCTTTGACGGACAAATTTGTGCATGTTTCAGGCGAATGCGTCCCCGCTTCGGGAATGATTCAAGTGCGGACAGGCGTAACGCTCCGTACTCTTGCCGAACAATGCGGCGGTTTTATTAAAAAGCCCCGCGCTATCATCGTCAACGGAATTATTACGGGCGAAAGTGCAGAAAGTCTCGACGCTCCGGTTACAAAATACGTCAAGTCCGTTTCATTTTTACCGGCTTCCCGCATTCCACGGCAATTACAGTCCGTATGTATACGGTGCGGAAACTGCCGGAGAGAATGCCCCTGTTCGCTTTCACCGGACGTTTTATACCGGCATGTAAAAGGCATTATCGCCGCAGAATCGCCGTATGTAGAGTCGCTTCGGCTGTGTTCGTCATGCGGAACGTGCAATGCCGTGTGTCCGGCGCGTCTTCCGATATGCCAGACTATTGCGGCATTCAACGAAGCGCACGAAGAAAACAAGGAGGATTTGTATGAATCTTCCATATAAGAACGCGCCGCATTTGGTGCGCCCCTTTGTCTATTTGCGTATTTCTATCGGCGAAGAATCTGGACGTATGCTTTTCCTGTTGTGCATTCAACTTATGCTCTTGGCAGCCGCAAAAAGTTTTCCCGCACTCATTGTGATTGCCGCTGCCGCGTCGGCGTCTTTTGCCGCCGATATCGCCGTTTCCCATTTTTGTAAGCAGGAAAATGAAGCGCATTTTACTGCGCTAACAAGCCTCGTTCAGGGAATTGTCATCGGTATGCTTTTGCCGGAAACGTATCCGCCTGTAAGCGCGTTTGCAGCTTCGCTGACTGCCTTGTTTGTCGTAAAATATTTTTTCGGCGGCTTTTCTTACGCATGGGTAAATCCCGCGGCATTTACCGTCATCATGCTCTGGTTTACCGGCGCACGGCTTTTTCCCGAACTCATCGTTACGCGCGAACTTTTGGCGTCAAAAAATCCTTCGGAACTGCTGTTGTCATCGGGTGCCTTTCCGATTCATTCATTCGATACCGCCCTTACGTCCTTTCTCAATAATTTAGTTTTTGCGCCGTTTAAAGTATCTGTTCCCGACGGCTACGTTTCCCTCTTTTGGGACAACTGTTCTCTTATTCCGGCATTCCGCTTTAATTTTGCGCTGCTTATCTCGTCCGCGCTGCTTTTTGGACGCGACCTTGTCAAATCTATTATTCCGGCGTGTTTTCTTTTGACGTACCTTGCGCTTGTGCGCACTGCGGCGCCTTTTTTTTACGGCGGCATTCCTTTGCAGGGCGATATGCTTTTAGCCTTGCTGACTGGAGGAACGCTCTTTACGTCCGTTTTTGTGCTTGATTGGTACGGCACTATTCCGTGTTCAATTAAAGGAAGAATTTTATATGGAGTTTTTGGCGGGATAGCAGCGTTTTTTATTGCAGGGGCGGGTTCTTCTTCGGCAGGAATGATATTTGCAGTCGTTTTGACGAATATTTTTTCGGTCTTTGTACAAAAATGGGAAGACGCAGCCGACCGGCGCGCGCTGAAAAAACTGCTTTCGGAGGCGGCTCGATGCTCAAGACTTTGATTAACGGTATCAAAGTGAAATGCGGGGACTTTTTTCTTGGCGGCGTCGGACAGGCGGTAAAAGCCGCGCTTACCCGTTTTCACCGCGCTTTATTCAATAAGACGACGGAAGACGGCTTGTATTCCAAACAAAATGCGGCGGCAGAAGAGCCGGATTCTCCCGCTTTCCGCGCATCGAAAATCAAAGCGTTTTTTTCCAAACTCCCCTTTACAAAGAAGCCGGAAACGCTGCGCTTTTTTAATCCAAACATACTGAATCTGCGGACAAAAGAACTTTTGCGCGTCTACGGCATTTTTACGGCGATGGCAGTTGTCATGCTTACTGTGACAGGGGCTGCGGTAAAATTAACGTCCGAGCGCTGGGAACGCGGTCTTCGCGCCGCTGTGGAAAAAACGCTTGCCGAAAATGCGGACTTTGACGGAAAGGCCGGCGCTTTTGTGCGGATAAAATCGCCGCTTGCTCTGAGCGCAGCTTTGTTTGAACTTGAACCGCCGCTTTCAGACGGGGCCGATTACGCTATTGTTATCCGTGTGCAGACGATGTACGGGCCGTTTCCGGCGGTTTTCGTCTACGGTAAAGACTCTGGAGCACATTTTATTGGCTTTACTGCCGTTTCGGGACGAATAAAACGACTTTTGGAAGACAGCCCCTCCGACGCGCGTATCCGCTATTGGACTGCAAAAATCCCTGCAATTATGCGGGCGTTTGCTGCGGGACGCGAATGATGAAACGGAATGCCACGGCGGGCGGTTGTTACAAGGTATGAATGATGAACGGTGCTCCGCCCGCCACAAGTTTTCCTGTCGGAAAACTCGCAGGCAGAATCTGTCGCGGGCTGTCTGTGACCACGTAAGTTCGCGGGGAAAAATCACAGGCGGTTGTTATGGAGCATGAATGATAGAACGGAGCGCCGCCTGCTGCGAGTTTTTTAACGAAAACTCGCGGGAAAGAAGTTTCGGGGCTGTCTTTGTCTGCCAAGGGGGGCACGAGGAAAGTCGTTTTGGCGCGGATACCATACGGGGGCGCAAAAAGAGAAGGATAATTAAATGACGAAAAAATTGTTTTTGTTGTACATGACGGCGGTTTTTGCGATGACATCCGCCTCTCCGGGAAGATTTGCTTGTGCGCTTGCACTTGCGCTTGAAATATTTGTTTTGATGATTGCGGAAGCGCTGTTTTCGCGCCTGATAAAGGCGCTGAAAATCGAGCGTGTCTACCGGATTTCCATGCTGTGCATGAACGTCTTTTTTATCATGCTGACGCGGCAAATTGTAATATTTATTTCTCCAGAAACCGCCTTACAACTGGGCTTTGTCTTGTACTTTCCTGCCGCGTCCGCATTCGTAACGGTAGCAGAACTCCGCCGGAACACCGAACCGCTGTTTACTGCGCTTAAAACAAGCGCTATTCCAGCGGCCTTTTTTGCCGCGTACACAGTTTTATTCGGTTTACTGCGCGATATTGCAGGCTTTGGAACAGTCAGTTTTTTTACCGCGGCAGGACTGCACGAAAAAGTCATCTTTTCTGCCGATAAAATTTCGTTTTTGTCGTTTGCAGCAACCATTCCGGGTGCAATTATCCTCAATGCGCTCATCGCTTATGCGCTTTCTCTCATCGAAAACAAATTACAAATCCTTAAAAAAGCAGGAGTTCTCCAGTGATTTTTACCGCCGTCTACTATATTTTTACTGCATCCGCACTCCTTCTGTACGGAATAGGCATCAATACCGTTGCCATTGTCTGCGGTTCTGTGCGGGGAATTTACACAGCGCTCGCAAAAATTCTTGTTACGGTCTTAATTTCAGTCATGCTTACGTGGCTTATAACGCGTTTTATCCTGTCGCCCTTTGATTTAACCGCGCTTTATCCGCTTATCAGTCTTGTTATACTATTCTACGTTTCTTTTTTTGCCGAATTTACAATACGGATTACGCGGGAGAGCATTGCGTTTGAATTCGCTGTGTCCTATCTCATCGTAATTCTCGCTTCGAACGAATGTTCATCGTTTTGGGATGCGTTGACTGTCAGTATTTCATGCGCGGTATCGTTCGCATTTGTTTTACCGCTCCTGTATGCAGTCAAACATCGGTTAAACGAGTCGTCCAAAGCCGTGATGCGGGCAAAACTGAAAAATCTGATTTTGATTTCCATTGCCGTCATCATAACCGCGCTTGCGGCGGCGGACGTTTCGTGGTTGAGCATTCTGCATTAAATCTGTTCGACCGCAAAGAAAGCGAACCGATTTATTGAATCCCGCGTTTCTGAGCGGGACTTTTCCGTCGGCACGCGGCAGAAAAAAAAGCGCACGTTTGCAAAGCAACCGTATTACGTATGCGGATTTCGCGCAGTAATTTGGCAATCTTCAAGATTTAATACTCTTGCCGATTGTTAAATTTCAAAAAACTTATTATAAAATACCTAAAAGGCGGACTCGTATGGACAGCGTTCACATTTGCTTTTGTTTAAAATCTCCGATGATTTCACCGGGCACGGATGCAAGTCTTGCTGCCTGCTATCACGACGTGTATAAACCTGCCGCAAAATTTCTCCTCAAGCACCCTGAATTTAAAATGGCATTTTCGTTTAACGGAATCGTTCTCTCGTTTTTGCGGAAAAATTATCCCGAGTTCATCGAGATTTTGCAGGAATTGACTGCCCGTAAGCAGGTTGAAATGCTCGGCGGCGGCTATTACGACCCCGCTTTTCCGCTCTTGTTTCCGATGGACAGGACGGGGCAAATCGAACTTCTTTCTTCCGAAATACGCCAGACGACCAAAAAGCGTCCGCGCGGGCTTACTGTCTGCGCAAGTATTTGGGATGCGTCTTTAGTAACCTGCTTTTCCACCTGCGGAATGGAATATATCCTGCTTGACGAGAGCCTTATTCCGCCGGAAAAAACAAAATTCGTGCCGTTTATCATGTCCGATAAGGGAAAATCGCTTTCAATAATTCCATTTTACCGCGGAGATAAGCCTTTGCCGGAAAATCCCGCTTTATTTTTGGAGAAATTAGCGGCGGAAGTCAAAAAAGATAAATCTAAATCGCCTCCGCATTCAGGCGGCGTACGCGGCGTTGCCCTTCAGTTTTCGCATGAGGAATTTGCAGTCTTGCTCAAGTCAAAAAGCCTTGATGTACTCGAAAAAGAAGTTTTAAAAGACGACAGCGGCTTTGTTTTATCTACCCCGCACCGCTTTATTAAAGCCGACAATGTACGCACTCCCGTTTTTATTTCAGCGCGTATGACTTCCGACATGGAGCAATGGGCAGTGCGCCCCTACGAGCAAGTACGAATTGGGCGGCATTATCCGCTGACGATTTATGATTTTTTTCAGATTTATCCGGAAAGCAAGGCGCTCTACGACCGAATGCTGTATGTCGGAATGCTGGTAAACCAGTGCCACGGCGATAAAATGCGCAAAAATGCCGCGCGCGAAAAACTGTGGGAAGCGCAGACGGGCGACGGCTTTATCTGTACGCTCAAAGGCGCCTTTGTCGGGGCGGCGTATCGGCAGCTTGCGTATAAAAATCTTAATCAAGTTGAAGGAATTTTGCGCGAATGCGGCAATTTTGAAGAGAATATTACATCGTTTGACTATAACGGCGACGGTTTAAACGAATACGTGTGCCGCATGAAGTCCTATTTTGCCTGCATCAATTTGACCGGCGGTGCAATAACAGAATTCGACTTAATGCGCAATTCCGGAAATTATGCGGATAATTTTACGCGCGTCCAAAAATTTGAAGGCTATGACGACGGCTATCAGCGCGGTTTTTTTGTAGACCATCTTTTTACGGAAAGCGAATTTGAAAATTATCTTGAAAATAAACCTGCCGGAAGCGGTATTTTTTCAAAAATGATTTACGGCGAAAAAAAGTTTTCCGATGCGCACAAAGAAATTACGCTGGAAGTTTCCGCCATGTACAAAAACCGCCAAAAAATCAATTTGAAAAAGCGCTACGTTCTTGCTTCCGACGGTATGATGGTGCAATACATTATCCGCAACGAAAGCGACGCGCCGCTTTCCGCAAAGTTTGCAGTCGAATCGAGTTTTGCGCAAATCAATTTTAATTCAGGCGGTTTTAACGCTTTTAAACTCGAAATTATTACCGACGGGCAAAAACGCGAAATAGACACAAAATCTTCGTCTAAAACGATTCACGCTGACGGCAAACTAATGAATGTGGAGGACTTTTTACTCACCGACACTGATAACGGCATTTCTTTCCTTTTTGAGCCGAATGAAAGCTCCGGTCTTGCCTTTGTGCCGATTTTGTTTAAGCGTCCCGAATACGTTTCCGGCGAAATCGTTGACGCGGGCATGACATTTTCCGGCGCGATTTTTTGGGATTTGCATATCGAAGCGGGTATGGAAATCGAAAAGACAATCAATTTTTCTGTCTTTAACGAACATAAGCGCAAAAAATCCTAAGAATTGACCAATGGGGGCAAAAAAAATATAATCCGCCCCATTATGACTAAAAACCGAAAGCTTATCACTTCCGCATTGCCGTATGTAAACAATGTTCCGCATCTCGGAAATCTTATACAAGTCTTGTCCGCCGACGTTTTTGCGCGATTTTGCCGGAGCCGCAGCTGCGAGACGCTCTATGTCTGCGGCAACGATGAATACGGCACTGCAACCGAAACAAAAGCTCTTGAAGAACATAAAACGCCGCGAGAATTGTGCGATTACTATCATGCCTTGCACAAAGATATTTATAAATGGTTCAACATCGCTTTTGACCACTTCGGGCGCACATCAACGGTGCAGCAAACGGAAATTACGCAAGAGATTTTTACCGACCTCGACAAAAATGGTTATATCACCGAGCACGCATCAAAACAGTTGTTTTGTCCTCAGTGCGCACGTTTTCTTGCCGACCGCTATGTGCGCGGCTCCTGCCCGAAATGCGGGTACGAGGATGCGCGCGGAGACCAGTGCGAGCACTGCGGCTCTTTGCTTGAACCTGCCGAATTGAATGCGCCGCGCTGTTCAACCTGCTCTTCAACTCCTGAATTAAGAGAAACGAAGCATCTTTATATAAATCTTCCGAAGATTCAGGAAAAGTATCTTCCTTGGATGGAAGAAGCGAGCGTCAAAGGCGAATGGTCTGAAAATGCAAACCAAATGACACGCGCATGGATACGCGACGGCTTACAGGAGCGGGCAATTACCCGCGACTTACACTGGGGAATTCCGGTTCCGAAAGCCGGATACGAAAATAAAGTTTTTTACGTGTGGTTCGACGCGCCCATAGGCTATATTTCGATAACGAAAGCGCTTGCCGACGAGCTTATTAAATCCGGAAAAGAAAGTTTTGACTGGAAATCGTGGTGGCTCCCCGCAGAATCCGAAGAAGCAAAAAATAAGCCGCCGGTGGATTTGTTTCAGTTTATCGGAAAAGACAATATTCCGTTCCACACGGTTATTTTTCCGTCGAGCCTTATCGGAAGCGGACGCGGCTGGACAAAACTGTATCACATGAGTTCGACCGAATATTTAAATTACGAAAGCGGAAAATTCAGCAAGTCGAAAGGCGTGGGCGTATTCGGAACGGACGCAAAAGAGTCAGGAATTCCTGCCGACGCGTGGAGATTCTATATTTTTTACAATCGCCCGGAAAAATCGGACTTTCAATTTACGTGGAAAGACTTTCAGGAAAAACTCAACAGCGAACTTATCGGAAATCTTGGGAATCTTGTAAACCGCACACTGCTTTTCGTCAATAAATATTACGAGTCGAAAATCCCTGCCGGAAAAAAAGACGATGAGCTGTGGGAAAAAATCAATAAAATAGAAGAAAAAGCCTGCGCATTGCTTGAAAAGGCGGAATTAAAAGAAGCGTTCCGCGCGGTGTTTGAGATTTCCGACCTCTGTAATAAGGCGTTCCAAGCGGCGGAACCGTGGAAGACACGCACATCCGAGCCTGAAAAGGCGGCGAATCTCATTTACAATTTGTGCTATGTAATAAAAGATTTAATGATTATGGCGCATCCGTATATGCCTGCTTACACACAAAAAGTCATGTCGTTTTTTGGAAAAGAGATTGCTGAGCCTGTTATCGGAACCCGCGCTCCCGTCGGTGCGATTACGTGGAGCGACATCGGTCATATGACGGGACTTGAACGGGTCGGTGAGACGGAAGTCTTTTTTACGCCGATGGATAAAAAGACGATGGAACTTTTCCGCGATAAATTTTCCGGTACTCAAGCGGAGCGGAAAGATGAAAAATCAGCTAAGGCTAAAAAACAAGAAAAGCCTGCAAAAAACGAAGAACCGCCTTTTGCCGAAGACCAAGCCTCTCATTTTGCAAAATTTATTCGCCTAAAAGTTGCAAAAATTGTCAGCGTGGAGCGGAATCCCGATTCAGATAAATTGTATGTCGAGCATTTGGATGACGGCAGCGGAGAAGACCGCGTTATTCAAAGCGGATTGGTACAATATCTTACGCCTGACGAACTTATCGGAAAACACATTATTCTTGCCGATAACTTAAAACCGCGTAAAATGCGCGGAATTGAAAGCCGCGGAATGCTGCTTGCCGCCGATTACAAAGATGAAAATGGGAAAGACTGCGTTGAAGTGCTGACGGCTCCGTGGGCGGCGCCCGGCACAGAAGTCGTGCTTGACGGAGATACTCTTCCATCAGCGAAACCTGACGCAATAGATGCGGATGTGTTCTTTCAAGTTGAAATAAAGGTCGCCGCTAAACACGCGCAGATTGCCGGAAAGAATTTGACCGCAGACGGAAAAGCAATAACGACGGAGTTTACGGTCAACGGCGGAGTGAATTAAGATTGCCCCGCGTCGAAGTAAAGCAAATTTTTGAGACGCTCCGCACCAATACGGGGAGTTTTTTGCAAACGCCGTTTTGGGCGGAGTTTAAGTCTGCGCACGGCTGGAAGAGTCTGCGCTTTGCAGTCGATTTTGACTTCGACGGCAAGCGAAGGTCTGATGAATGCTCCGTTTTGGTGCGCACGTTCGGAAAAAAGCCCGTGCGCTTTTCGATTGCATATATTCCCCTTTTTCCAAAAATTGACTGTACAAGCGCGTCTGTTTCTCCGTCGGAACTTTCCGAATTATTGCGTAGCCTTGCACAGGCTTTAAAGATTCATCTTCCTTCAGATACGATTTGCGTGCGATTTGACGCGGATGCCGCATTCGACTCGCCTGAAAAACGCGATGATTTTGTAAAAAAAATGCAAGTCGCTTCCAAAAAGCGTACAATGTCGCCGGTAAAAACTCGCGTCGATATTCAGCCGCCGGATTCGACGGTGATTGAACTTGCACAGAACGACGCTGATATTCTTGCAGCGATGAAAAATAAGTGGCGGTATAATATCCGGCTTGCAGAACGAAAAGGCGTTACGGTAAGACGGACAATTAGTACAGATGCTGATTTTGATTCGTGCATGGACAATTTTTACTCCCTGTACAAGACGACTGCCGAGCGCGACGGGATAGCCATTCACTCCAAGGAATATTACGCGGATTTATTGAAGCAAAGCGGTAATGCTGCTGCAAATGGAAGTGCCGCGCCGCTTGTATTGTTGTATACCGCCGAACACGAAGGAGAAAGTCTTGCGGCAATCATAACGCTGTTTTCAAAGTCGGAAGCGGTGTACTTGTACGGCTGTTCGGGAAATGCAAAACGCAATTTAATGCCCGCGTATATGCTGCAGTGGACGGCGATACGCGATGCGCGCTCATACGGCAGCGCCCTTTACGATATGTACGGTATGCCTCCGACGGACGATCCAGCGCATCCCATGCACGGGTTGTATCTTTTTAAGACAGGCTTCGGCGGAAAAAATATCCACAGAATAGGTACGTTTGACGTTCCCGTCAGCGCATTGTACGCACTCTATACAACGGCAGAAAACCTGCGCGCATTTTTGTATAAGCGAATTAGAAAGTTGTTGGCAGGCAGACGGTAGGCGTACAGACGGTTATTACCGCCTGCGCTTGCGGACGATTATTTGTGCGGCAGGGTTCAATACTCCGATACTTTTGAGCCGGGGTATGGTGATTTTGGAAACCGACGTAAAAAAATCAATGAACTTTCCAATCGCAGATTTTTCACATTTGCAGCAAAAAGTCCGCTTAGGAACTCAACGCGCGTCTGTCAAACCTATTGGCGTACGCGGTGTCGATAAAAAACGCGTGAACAGCAGACAGCAGGAACAAAAGCCGCGTCCGCCTCAAAGCGTGTTGGTCTGCGCGTTTTGCCGGAAACAAACAAGTGCAGACCCGTCTCCGCTTAAAACTTTTACGCGCCGTTTGCTGCCGCCTTCAGACGCAATTTTTCTACCGCTTCATGCTGTTCTTCCAAAATCTGCATAACGCGGTCAACCGGTTTTTGTTTTGGGTCTGGATCGTCAGGAGAGAGAGAGTCAAGCACGGCTTTGCGGAACGGCTTGCATTCGATAACGGGACTCGCGGTTAAAATCACAGTGTCTTTTGTAGGCATATCTGCAAGCATATCATCGGGAGCGGCGTCGCTGATTCTGAGGCAGTTGCCGTTGACGCTTACCAACAGCATGATATCGAAAAGGCGGAGATAACTGTCGATTTCGCGCAAACCGCGCTTTGTCTCCGGCTGACCGGGGCGGTAGCGCGTTCCGCTCGGAAACACAAGAATGACTTGACCGCGTCTTTTACAATCATCCATTGCGTGCATGGCGGCAAGATTGATTTTTCGCGCCCGCTTTTCTTCTTCAAGTTTATCGGCATCAGAAACGTCGCCTTCCACTTTGACTTTATTGAGACTGCGGGTTGGATAAATAACAACGCGGGTAAAACCTTCCGTCCAAACGCGTACCATAGGACTTGCTTCATTGAGTTTCATGCCGGCGACTGCGACGATTTTCTGCGAAAAATCTTTTGCCCAGTCCTCTCCGTGCTTGTCCAAAAGATAGAGAATGGCGGGTAAGTCAAGATTCGTGTAGTGCTCCATAAGAATGAGTCCGCGCTTGCCCGCCTGAACGGCATCGTAAAACGCTTTAAAATGTTCGGGATTGCCGAGACCGGAGCCTTCAAGGAAGTTTTCAGTAAGAATAATATCCATGTATTTTCGCAGAGCAGGATTTGCTTCTTGATACACATTCGTTTCATCGATTTTTGCAGGCGTGCGCGACAGAGCAAGCATTTCTTTAAAATATTTTCCGTACACCTCTATCAAATTTCGAGCCATAGCAACCTCTAAAATTATGCGGGAATGATTGCACGGGGCTTGCGGTTCATCATATATCCGAATTCAACCCGTGTATGCGGCATTCTATATGCCCTCATTCGGACTGTCAATTCTCACGGTTATCTTATACAATAATCACATGGAAATTAAGCACCTCATATTCGACTTGGATAATACGCTTTACCCGTGCACGGCACGCATGGACTCCGGCATTTCGGCTCGGATGATGCAGCGCGTCGCCGATTTTTTTCATACGACTGTAGAAGAGGCCGTGAAAATTCGTTCCGAACATATTGCCGATTTTTCTACAACCCTTGAATGGCTCCAGCATGAAGGTTTGACGGATACGGAGCGCTATTTTGCTGCAGTTCACCCGCAAAACGAAGCAGACGAATTACAGTGCGACCCGAATTTGCGTCAACTGCTTTCCCAAATTGCGCTGCCGAAAATCGTTTTTACGAACTCTCCGCACGAACACGCCGAACGTGTTTTGCAAAAGTTAAACGTGCATGATTTGTTTGACGACGTGTGCGACATCCGCGACTGCGGATTAAAAGGCAAGCCGTATCCCTCGGCGTTTGAAACTGCACTGCGAAAATGCTGCGGCACGATTGAAGACACCGTGTTTTTTGACGATATGCGAAAATATACCGACGGCTTTGAAGCGCTCGGCGGAACGGCGGCTTTAGTCGGCAGCAAAAATGGAATGCCGCTCAACCGGCGAGCCGCCGCCGTTACAAAAAAAATGCCCGCCGTACCAGGCCGCACGCTCCGCATAAACACCATTTACGAAATCCCCGCCCTCTTGCAAATCTTAAGCGCTTTGTAGTATACTCCCATCCAGTGAGGGGATATAGCTCATCTGGTAGAGCGGCTGGTTCGCAATCAGCAGGTGGTCGGTTCGAGTCCGATTATCTCCATACCAAAACAGCGTCCGAGAAACGGGCGCTGTTTTGGTTTAACAGAGGGACAACTGGAATACGGCAGACGAGGAACAAGCGGACTGGACTCAAGTTTTATCAGTAAAATGCCGCCGCCCGACAAACTTCGTTTTCCCAAAAGTTTTCGCCCCGTAAAGTTACCAAGGACGGAACTTCTGTTAAATCATTTAAACTTCGTTTTTCCCATCCGCTGCGTTAAAAAATTCGTTATACTGCCCTGCATGATGAAAAGCAGTTTTATTTGGCAGGCGGCGGCTCTAGCGGCAGGTTTGGTTTCATGTGCAAAACCGTTTTCTGTGCGGCAGGTACAGAGTGAACGGTCAACGCGGCGTTCTGCAGTCGAGATTCAAAAAGAAATCACTTCTATCAAGAAAAAGGAAGAAGGGGCGCTTCGTGCATTTATCGACGGCATGACGCTCGAGGAAAAAGCGGCGCAGTTGTTTATGACAAATCTTGAAGGCGACACGTCGTTTGTGCCGGTCAAGCAAGGGGGTGCGGTGAGCGGCTGCGCATACGAGGACAGTGCGCCGGTCGCAGGCGGTTATTTGTTTTTTTCATACAATATCGCGGACACGCCGGAAAAAATCATGCGTTTTACGGATTCGATTGAGCAGTACTGCCGCACAAAGAACATAATTCCTCCGCTTATCGCTCTCGATCACGAAGGTGGAAACGTAAGTCGTCTCCGCACAGTGAATGCGCCGCTGCCGTCAGCAAAAGATGTTGCACGGCGTCTTACGACAGCGGAGGCGTACACGCTGTACGCACTGCAGGCGCGGCAGATAAAACTACTTGGCTTCAACATGAACATTGCGCCGGTCGCGGAAAGTATCGGCGACGATAACCGCGCGTTTTTGGACGACCGCAGTTTTGGAACGGCAGAGGAAGTAATCGCATTCGGGCGCGCCGCAGTCAACGCGTATGAAAATAACGGTGTCGCCGCGGTCTTGAAACATTTTCCTGGCAACTCAAACACCGATCCGCATTCGGGACTGCCGGAAATTCATGCAGAAGCAGAGGAATTAGAAGCGATGATTGCGCCGTTTGCAGTCCTTGCAGCGTTGCAGCCTGCTGCCGCACTCATGTCTCATGCGCGTACACGGGCTGCCGACGCCTTAAATCCCGCTTGTTTTTCCGAATACTGGGTTCTCAAGCGCCTCCGCCGCGGCATTCACTTCGACGGCGTCATTTTTTCCGATGACATTTTTATGGCGGCGCTTGCGCAAAACGGAGTTCCTCCAGAAACAGCAGCCGTCCGTGCAGTCGAAGCAGGCGTCAACTGCATTATGATTTCTGAAAAACGTTTTTCACTTCCCGCTGCGCGTTTGATTCAAAACGCGAAGGAAGACAGTACGATTGCAGCAAAAATAGACGACTCCGTAACGCGCCTTTTGACGCTCAAAATTCGGCTCGGACTTCTCGAATTTACAACGATTGACTCAAAAACAGTTTTGACGATTGCCGGGCGTAACTCGGAGCCGCTTGAAACTCGTGTACAACAATTCAACGATATTCGCCGAACGAGCGTTGAGTTTTATAAAAAACATTTCGAATAGGACGACACCTCTGCGGATATTGCGAATATCGCGAACGGGAAAACGGAGTTTGGCAGATTTAATGGAGTTCCCGTTCGCTGCAAGTTTGCTAGAGGCAAACTTGAGGGAAAACGAGGTTTGAGGGAGAGGTGATAGTACGGCAAAAAGCGTAGTTTAGCAGACTTAAACGGAGTTGCCGTTCGCTGCAAGGTTGCTGGAGGCAGACTTGAGGGAAAATGGGTTTGCGATGGGGGCGATAGTACGGCAAAAGGCATAGTTTGACAGACTTAATAGAATTGGCCTTCGCTGCAAAGTTGCCAACGGCAAACTTGGAAGGGCAGAAACTACGTTAAATCATTTAGACTCCTTTTTTTCTGCCCGCGCGCCTACATCGTTTGTGCAAGCATTTCGGAAATGCTGAATGCGTGGTCGCCAATTTTTTCGATTTGGCGGACGAGGTCGAGGTAGAGGAGTTCGGACTTGACGTCAGCGCCGTTTTCCAGTCGTTTCCGCGCAATCTTTTTCAAGTTTTTTCGGAGCGCGTCAATTTGGTCTTCGAGACTGCGGGCAAGCTGAAGCTTTTCTTTTGTTAAGTGTCGGTTGATATTGATTCGGATAAACTGCAAGAACTGGCGGGCAAGTTCTACATACGGAATGAGGCGTTCAAAGTCCTCCTGCGGAAATTTCATCTTTTTTTCGATGCTGCGTTGAATGAGCATCCCTGAAGAAAAACATTCGTCGGACATCGCTTCCAAGTCGTCTATAATCTGAATCATCACCGAAAGATTTGCGCGCTGACTTTCGGTAATCGGCAAGTGTTCGCAGTTGATAATATAGCGCACTAACTGCTCATGCATTTGGTCGCAATAATTTTCCGCATCGACGAGCGCCTCTGAATGCTTTTCAATGAAATCTTGCGTACGTTGGGAAAAGCCTGCCTGCAGCCGGTCAAACATATCGGTAACGACATCGGTCATGTCGGCAATTTCTTTTTCAACGCGCACAATGTGCATGGCGGCAGTCTCCTTGCTCCCTTCGATAAAGTCGAGCCGGTAATATTTTCGCGCGCCGCGTTCAACATTTTTAATGATGATTTCTGAAAGTCGAATTATATACGAAGTCAGTGGAAGTAAAATAAGCGTCGTAACGACTTTAAAGACAGTATTCAGCATTGCAATGCGGATTGAAATATTTGCACCGGGCGTGATAAACGCGATAAAGTCTAGCAGCGGGCGGAAAAGCACGAGAGCTGCGACTGTACCTAATACATTGAACAGCACGTGGAGCATTGCAGCGCGGCGGGAATCGGCAGATGTGCCGAACGAAGCGAGCACCGCGTCAATCGTCGAGCCGATACCGCTTCCGAGGGTCATGGCGGCGGCGCTTTCCCACGTTACCACGCGATTGAACGCAAGCGTTATGACGACCGCGGTAAAGGCGCTTGAAGAATGGATAAGCGCGGTTATCACAATCCCGATGACAAAACTGATGAATATCGAAAGCGCACCCCAACTTTGCACGGTATTCATAAAGCCGAGTTGTTCTGCGCGGAAAGAAAAGGTTTCTTTTAAGCCTGCAAGCCCTAAAAACAGCAGTCCAAAACCCATGACCGCTTCGCCCGTATTCTTAAAGTAGGATTTTTTTAATACGGAAAGGAAAAAACCTGCCCCGAACAGCGGAACGGCAAATTTAGAAATGTCGAAATTAAAGCCGAACAGCGAAACGATCCACGCCGTTACCGTCGTTCCGATATTCGCGCCGAAAATAACGCCTGCCGACTGCGCCAGCGTCAAAAGTCCTGCGTTGACAAACGATATGACCATGACGGTTGTTGCTCCCGATGACTGAATTATCATCGTAATCAACAGCCCCGTCAAAAGTCCCACAAAACGGTTGCCCGTCATCAGAGAAAGCGCGTGCTGCAACCGCGCCCCTGCGCTTTTTTGCACACCGGAACTCATCAATTTCATTCCGTAAAGCAAAAATCCGAGACTCCCGCCGAACTGTATAATCGCCGCAAATATGAACATCGCGTTATATTACCGGAGAATGCGGGTGGTTTTCAAGGAGAAGGATTCGGCAAAGAGCCAGAGGAGAATTGATAGTTGTTGGGCGGCGGTGGGCGTTGGGCGGTAAAAACGGTATTTTGCAGACATAATACTCCTCGCAGATAAATCAACAACCCCGATGCAAGCGTCGAGGTATTAAAACCTCTGCACGAATAAAGTTTGAGAGTGTCTGTCGGAAAGTCGTGTTTTTCGGCGGCATTTTTTACGGGGCGGAGGGAAGCGTTATATTTTTTAATGACAGACTTTAATACTTACAATATAAAAAAGATGCGCTGCAAAACTCTATTTGCCTCGCATTTTGCCGGACGGCAAGCGCGGGCAGGCTGCCGGATTCGTAGATTCTTTTACGCAGAGTAAACGCAGCCTGCAAGAATATAACCGTTATTCATTCGCTTTAATCAGTTCGAATTCCACGCGCCGGTTTTTCCAGCTGTTCGGCAAGGGGGACTCTCCTTCTCCCATTCCCAAAATATGCATACGTTCGCTTGCAATACCGCGTTTTTCGAGTTCTGTCCGTACTGATTCTGCGCGTTTTTGAGACAGCGGGAGCAATTCTTGTTCATTTTCGGCGTCCGTACCGGAAACATTGTGCGCATATCCCAAAATGTTTAATTCAAAGTCGGGGTGCGCGTTCAAAATACGCGCAACTTCATCGAGCGCGTCGGCGGCAGCGCGTTTTGCCGGCGGAGAAAGAGCGGCAAGAGTTGAAGCATTGGGCGAAAACAAAATGAACGGAATATTCAATAGTTCCTGCGGAGGCGTAAGCAGGGCGGCTTCCTCTTCCGGTACGGCAGCCGGCTCGGCTTCTTCCTGAATTGCCGCTTCTTCCGGAAGCGCGGCTTCCTCTTCCGGCTCATCGTTTTCCGGAGGAATTTCGTCTTCAATCGGCGGAGGGATTTCTTCCGGCTCATTTCGAGTTTCAGGCAGTTTTTCTATCGGCTTGGGCGGAGGCAGTCTAAATTCGGCAGGTTCTGATATGGAGTCAATCGGCTGAGGCTTGGGCGGACATTTTGGAAACATTCGTATGCCGGCGCTAAACACAGGAGCGGCAAACAGTCCGCCGTTTTTGTCGAAACGGAAGGTTGTTTCTAGTCCCGCAGTCGGAACGATTTTTTGTCCCTTTATGCGGAAAAAATTAAAATCGACGAAAAAGCCGGGCGCAAAGCCTGCCGTTATGCCGTTATCGAAAAAAAGCGGATTTTCACCGAGACCGACGGAAGTTTTGTGAAATTCCGCAGAGTAAAAATCAGCAAAGACGCTCATATGCGGACGCAGATTAAGCCATGCAGGCAGTCGTGTAACTCGATTTTTCCGAATGAGATATGAGGCGCCGAGCGCGATTTTTGCCTCTCCCATGCCCGCCAACCGTTCTCTGCCGGAAAATTGCGCAAACGACGCAGCGCAATCCGCTTGAAAGTCCTTGACTTCAAAACCGCCCTCAAAATAACCGCCGCCGCCGAACAAAGGCGTAAAATCCGTTTGCAGCGACAGCGACGGAAGATACAACTTCCCGCCCGCACCGAGGAAAAATTCGGGCTTTGAGTCTGCATGGATAAAATATGGAATAAAAAGCAAAAATAAAGCGGCAAGACCTGTCCTGTGCGCAGCGAAAAACGCCGTCCGCAAATCATTTTTAATGGAAATACTTACAATAGCAGACATTTATGCATCCTTTCGATTTTCAATGACAAAACCTGTGCGGAAAGAAACTTCTCAAACAGGAAAACTGACCGGAACGGGGGCAACTGAGGTGCTTATACTATATGAGCGCGGCTCTGTCAAACCTTTGCAAACGAGAGAAAAGAGCGTATGTCCCGGACGCGCTTTCTGTATTCGACTGACGGAAAAACGCAGCGCAAGCGGTTCATTTTTCCTCAGAATTGAAAATCACAGGTAAAAATGCTATTTTCCATTCAAGATGAATACGCTTGTTGCTTTATGCGCCGTCGGTGCAGAGAGAATTTTAGGAAATGAAATAAAGTATTTGGGATACAAACTTGCGGGCAATGCGCCGGGACGGGTTGTGTTTACGGGAGATGAAGACGCGCTGTTCCGTGCGAACTTGTGCCTCCGGACGGCAGACCGTGTGTTTTTGCAG
This sequence comes from uncultured Treponema sp., assembly GCA_963539635.1. GTDB lineage: Bacteria > Spirochaetota > Spirochaetia > Treponematales > Treponemataceae > Treponema_D. The sequence goes on along the minus strand of CAUTOZ010000024.1, from coordinate 1,813 downwards.
ACGGCATTTTTTGAGGCGGAGGACTTCGACGAACTTTTTGAAGGCGTTTATGCCGTCGATTGGGATATTTTTTTTAGAAAAGATGTAAAAGTCGTTGTGGATAAAGTGCGCTGTCATAAAAGCAAACTCAATTCCGAACATGCAGTGCAGGGAGTTGTGCAAAAAGCACTGTACACCAAACTCGGCGACCGTTGGCGCATGACGACTCTGCCTGAGAGCGGCAGCGAGAGTGCAGTCCGTATATATATAGAAGAAAACCGCGTAACCGTTTTGCTGGACTTGTCGGGACTGCCGCTCCATAAGCGCGGGTATCGCACAGACGGCGGTATGGCTCCGCTGCGGGAGACGACGGCTGCAATTCTTTTGCATGAGATGATGTGGCGGCGGAAAACTCCGCTTCATGATCCATTTTGCGGGTCGGGAACGATTGCGATAGAAGCCGCCTTGTATGCGTATAACGTTGCGCCTGGATTCGGACGGCGTTTTGCGCTCGAAAACCTTGCGATTTACGATGCAAAGCGCGCCGCAGAAATTCGTCGAGCGGAAGCGGAAAAAATCCGTCCGGACGCAACGGCGCGCATAACCGGCTCTGATATTGACGCGGCGGCAGTTGAGCGCAGTAAAAAAAATGCCGAATATGCCTGCGTAACGGCAGGACGTGCGCTCCAGTCAATCGGAAGCGATGCGAAAATTGTGCGTCCGGACTTTGTACGCGCCGATTTTTCAGAACTTGCTGCCCCCTACGCACAAGGACTTTTGCTTTGCAATCCGCCCTACGGCGAGCGGCTCGGAGACGAAGCGCAGGCGGCAGAGTTGTACAAAAAAATGTCGCCGCTGTATGACGATTTTGCCGGCTGGCACATCGGCGTTATCACGGCGCACAAACGCTTTCAAGAATCCTTTGGGCATTACGCGGACGCGCTCAAAAGCATAAAGTCCGGCAGCCTCGACACTACGCTTTATATTTATTCCGGCGCAGTTTCAAAAGGAAGAACGATAAAGCGCGGCAAAAAAAACGACGGACAGGGAGAAGAAAATGGCAGCCGTCGTTGAACACGAAAAACGTAAACAGGAAATTTTGCAAAACGCCCTCGACGTTTTTATCGAAACCGGCTACGAAAACGCAACGTTCCAAAAAATTGCTGACCGCTGCGGTATTACGCGGACGACGCTTTACATTTATTTCAACAATAAACGCGAAATTTTTTTGTGGAGCATAAAGCAATTTACGTCAGCAATCGAGCAGGAATTGCTTGGTATCGTGAATAAAAAGGATATTTCGGCAGAAAAATCGCTGCGCAGTATCTTCAGCAAGATTTTGGATGAATGCGGACGCAATCAAAAATTGTTTAATGTGCTTTTAGTCTATCTTATGCAGCTTAAAAGGGCAGGCGAAGACACGGGCGAGCGCGTTCTCCGCCGCGTAATCCGACTGCGTCACCTCTTGAACCTCATTTTAATCCGCGGCATGAAAAACGGCGAGTTCAAGCGGGTAAACCTCCGCGACGCAAATGAAATGCTCTACGGTTTAGTCGAATCGGCCATATTTAAAATCACTGTGTTAAATCAGCGCAGTATCGGTGAAGTTTACAATATGCTCAACCTTGCTATTGACGGGCTGAAGCGGCAGCAGGAAGACGCTTAGACAGTCAGTCCTGCGTACGCATAATGACGTAAAAGCGTTCCATACCTGACCGATAATTTTTTTAGGTCCATTCCATTCGTTTTCCGGCAAAAAAAAGTTTGCATTCTCGGCAATCCCGCTATAAAATTATTCTAACAATACTAATAGTTACAGGAGTTGCCGGCAATG
>CAUTOZ010000023.1:0-25890 GCA_963539635.1 uncultured Treponema sp. | reverse complement strand
GGGAAGCGGAACCTATACGGATCCTTTCATCATAAAAGGGGCGGCAAGCGCGCCGGAAGCGCGGCTGCGAATCGGAAACGTTGCAGGGACAACCGTTCACTGCAAGGTAACGGAAGCCGGCAGTACGGCGGCTCTGGCACAGTACGACGGCAATCCCGTTACCTTCCTGCTCACTCTTAACGGCCAAACCGCAAAACTCTACAAAGTCGAATATTACACTGACGGCACGGGATTTAAGCCTTCTCAACTCAAGACGAAATATTACAAAGTCGCAAAGAGCTACACGATTACGTTCAGTGTGGACGGACGGGGCGGCTTTCTTAAAGGCACGTACAACGGCAGTACGCACACGGCACCAAGCGGCGTCACTGAAACCGTGCGGGCGGCGGCAGGCGAAACGATAACGTTCAGCGCAGCGGCAGACACGGATCATGCAGTCTACCGTTGGGAGGGTGTAACCGCAACGCCGCCCGACAGCGCAACGACAACGCTTACCGTAACCGGCGACGCAACCGTCAGCGTCAAGTTTTACCAGGCTAAAATAACCGGTACAGCCGGAAGTACAACGGCATGGCGCAGCCTTTTGGAGGCGATCAAAGCCGCGCCCGCAGGCGTAACACTCAAAGTCAGCGGTACGATACAGGCGACGAACGACGGTTCCAGCGCTGCTGTAAATTATGGTGAAATTGTTATCAATAAAAACCTTACGATTGAAGGCAAAACCGGCGCGGGGACAGATATCCTTGACGCAAACGAAAACGTACTCGGCACGGCAAGAGCGCACCGCATATTCCACGTAAAAGACGATAATACGCTCACGCTCAAAAACCTTACGCTTAAAAACGGCAAGAAGGCCGGAGGCAACGGCGGCGGCATCTATTCAGAAGGCACGTTGACGCTTGAGAATACGAACATCGAAGGCTGCACAGCGACAAACGGAGGGGCAATCAGCAATCGCGGCACTTTGAGCATAACCGGCGGCACATTCAGTAAAAATACCGCGACATCGAACGGCGGCGCAATCTATTCAAACCGCGGCACCGTAACGCTCAACAACGCAACCATCGGCGGCACTTCGGCGGCGGACGCAAACAAGGCGCAAAACGGAGGCGGTATCTGTCTTGATGGAGCATCCTCGACGGGTACCATGAACAGCGGCACAATTTCCTACAATGAGGCAAAGCATCTCACCACAGTATCTCAAGGCGGCGGAATTTATATTCTAAACTCTGCTTCTTTTACGATGAACGGCGGCACTATAAGCAACAACAAAAGTATTAAAAATAGTAGTGCAGTGTCATACGGCGGCGGTGTATGTATAAAGGGAAATGGTTCTTCCGGTAATCATGCCAAATTCATCTTCAAAGACGGAAGTATCACATCCAATACCGCAAATTATGGCGGCGGCGTTCTGATGACTGAAGGCGGTATCTTTGAGATGGGCGGAACATCCCAGATTCCTAGTATCACCGGCAATACGGCTTCGCCGGGAAACGGCGGCGGTGTTGCGGTAGGCGGTGCAATGAAAATGATGGGCGGCAAGATTGCAGGTAATACGGCGGGAAACGGCGGCGGAATATTTTTGTGGAGCAGCAATGAGGGGCAAATTAGTCTTGATATGTCAGGCGGTCTTATACAAGGAAATACCGCCGCCGACAAAGGCAAGGGGATATGTTTTTTCTTTCTAGGTAGCGGTAATAATAAGCTTAAAATGAAGATGTCCGGTACGGCAAAGGTAGACTCGAACAATGACGTGTATTTGCACAGTGTAAATACAATCACTGTTGACGAATCGTCGTTTACCCCTCAGGGCGGCGGTAAGGCGGCGACGATTACGCCGGAAATGTATAACAAGAATACGCAGGTGCTTTCGGGTACTGCACTCGGTACGGAACACGGCAAGTTCGAGGTAACGCCGGACGTAAGCGGCAACTTTTGGGCAGTAACCGAGGACGGAAACCTGGCTCGTTTTGTAGACGGCAGTAAATCCCTCGCGTGGAAGAATCTCAAAGATGTCGTTAACGCCGTTCAAGAAGGAGACACCATCATCATAGCGAACACGATAAAAGCGACAGATGAAAGCGGCAACAGCAACAAGGGTGAAATACGCATCGACAAAAACCTTACGATACAGGGAAACATCGATAAGACTTCGGATATACTCGATGCAGACGGCAAAAACCGCATATTCTCCGTGGCCAACGACAAAACGCTTACGCTTAAAAATCTGACGCTCGAAAACGGAAGCGGTGATAGAGGCGGCGGCATTCGTGCTGATTCCAACTGCACGCTCACCATGACGGGCTGCATCCTTAAAGGCAATAAGGTAAATGTGTTTGGCGGCGGCATTTATGCAAGCGATACTACTATTACCATGAAAGACTGCGAACTTACCGGCAATGTAGCGCTCGAGCCCAACGGCACTGCTTTTGGCGGCGGCATTTATGCAGACGATAATAAAACGCTCACCATAGAAAACTGTACGTTTACCGGCAATGAGGGAGACTACGGCGGGTGCATTAGAACAGACAATAATATCACTCTTGCCATGAAGAACTGTACGTTTACCGGCAATAATGGACGCTTCGGGGGCTGCATTTATGCAGTAAACTCTACCGTAACGATTGAGGGCGGCTCTATCGTCGGCTCAAAAGCAGGATATGCAAACAATATGCCCTATAGCGACGGCAACGGCGGCGGCTTATATATTCATGAGAACACCACGTTGACGCTCAAAAATTGCACCGTTACCGGCAACACGGCACAGGAAAAAGGCGGCAGCATATATGTAAAGGGATATAATGCAAAACTCATCATGGAAGGAAGCGCAATCATTACTCCTGCGGCAGACAAAAACGACGTGTATTTGGACAACAACAATATGATAACCGTAAACAATACGCTCTCCCTGCAGGGCGGTACGGCGGCGCGCATTACGCCTGCCGCCTACAATACGGCTACGCAGGTGCTTACCGGCAGTAAAGTCGGCACGGAACACACGAAGTTTACGGTAACGCCGGAACTGGCAACGCCTCCGAAAACATGGTTGGTCGGCAGCGACGGAAAGCTCCAAATGCCGTAGCGCTCATAAGAAATTGGGGAATGAGTAATTTAATTACGCATTACGAATTATCAACAAGGAGGATGCTTGAAGCGCTCGGCACAAGGGGCGCCGGACGCTTCAAGTTCGAGTTTTGTCAGGCTTCCACCTGCCAAAACATCGTTTATTGTATGCTGTTTTTCAGGCTACAGCCTTACAAAACAGCGAAAAAACTCAATTCGGAAGTTGAAACTTCCTCATTGACTTTTTTAGGAGGATGCGTGAAACGTCCGGCACAAGGGGCGCCGGTAACAATCAGCAGCGCGGATTCCGATGCGTGGAAGAAGCTCAAAGATGCGGTTGCTGCGGCGGATGACGGCGATGTTTTTATCATAGACGGAGAAATAAAAGCTTCAACCGGCAGCAACGAGGTTCTACACCAAGATACGAACGGAACGATTAACAATACCAGCGGTAATACGGCAAGCTAATGGGCGGTGCGGACGGCAGAACTATGCCTGCCCGATGGAGCTTTGTCGTCCGTCCGCGATCAGTTTTGCCGTAAGTGGGGCAATACAGGGAGGTTAAAAAGTGCGAAAGAGTTTTGATGAACTGACAATCGCCGATGACTTCATGTTTTGCAAGATAATGCAGAATGAAGCCATCTGCAAGCACTTTCTTGAAATGGTTTTAGCCGGCAAGATAGGGAAGATTACCTACCTTTCATCCCAAAATGCCGTAATAACCGGAACGGGAGCAAAATCGGTGCGCTTAGATATTCTGGTAAAAGACGAAGCCGGTAAATCCTATGATATTGAAATGCAGGTAAGCAACGAACACAACCTGCCCAAAAGGCTGCGCTATTATCAAGCAGCACTCGACATCTCATTTTTAGACAAAGGAATTCACTACAAAGCCTTAAACGACAGCTACATTATTTTCGTCTGCCTCTTTGACGCGATCGGAAAAGGCAAACCGCTCTACACGTTTGAAAACGTCTGCCTCGAAGACCGGCAAACGCTCTTACAAGACGGCGCAAAGAAAGTTATAATCAACGCACAGGCTTTTAATAAGGCAGAAGACAAAGAACTGCACGGCTTTTTGGAATACCTGAAAACAGGTGCAGCACACACCGAATACACAGGGAGGATAGAAACAATGATACAGGCAGTAAAACACAACGAACAGGCTCGCCAGGAATACCGCATCATGTCGGCATTCGAAATGGATGCGAGGGAAGAGGGCATACAGCAAGGAATACAGCAGGGCTTTGCCGACGGCTCGTACCAAACAAAACTTGAAACGGCAAAAAATCTGATAAAAATGGGTTTGCCGTACGAAGATGTTGCATACGCGACAGGTCTTTCCAAAGAAGAAATCGAAGCACTTTAGACAATGCAGGAATTCAATGGGTAACTACCAGTTACGCATTACAAATTACCAATCAAAACACGGAGGCTTTTATGCTCAAGTATTGTTTACGTGAGAACTTACTCACCGCAAAACCTGATGATTACATGGCGCAAGTAATAGACAGCCAAGTATTCACGTTGGATGATATTATCAATCGAATGATAAAACGCGGCACGACCGCTACCCGCACCGATCTCGTCGCCATATTGCAATTGTACACCGAAGAATGCTCGTTCATCGTCGAAGAAGGCGGAACGCTCAATACCCCGCTTATCAACACGTCGATGAGCATAGCGGGGGTCTTTGACGGAGCGGACGACAGTTTTGACAAAAAACGGCACACAGTCAATTTAAACATCAATGCGGGAACTGCGCTGAAAAGTGCGCTCGACAAGGTAAAGGTAACAAAGACGGAAAATGCAAGCACCGACCCGTACATCACCAGCGTTTCAGACAAATTAAGCGGTTCGGCGGACACGGTCAAAATCGGCTCGGTCATGGAAATAATCGGCAGCCGCCTCAAGTTTGACCCGAAGGACGCAGAACAGGGCGTATTCGTCATAGCGGGAGCCAAAACCGTGCGCTGCGCTTCTGTCATCGAAAACAAGCCCGCCCGCCTCATCGTCATCTTAGATTCTGCCGTCCCCGCAGGAGATTTTACTCTGGAAGTGCGGACGAAAGTCAGCAGCAACACCGGCCGGGCGTCAAAAACCTTGAAAAAAGGGTACTACCATAAAACACTGAAAGCGGTCGTGTAAAACGGACGCCCTGCCGTTAGAAGAACTGCGCTTTAGCATAATGAAGAGCGTCCCTTCAGCATAATGAAGAGGGGTTCTTCACGGTAATGAAGAGCGTCCCTTCAGCATAATGAAGAGATATCCTTCACGGTAATGAAGGAACGCTCTTTCAGCAGAATGAAGGAACGCTCTTTCAGCGGAAGGATGCAGCCTCCCTCGTGCGGGGCAGAATACACGCTGTCCTTTTTTGATAAGGACGGCGTGTTATTTTTTTGTTGAATGATAAACGTGATGAAAAAGCGGGAAATCTGCAAAACGGCAGCGCACCTCCCGCCTTTTTATTTGTGCGGGGGCGGGCGGAATTAACTTGGTTCTATGGATTTAATTTGTCGGCCGCCCGCCTCCAGTTTGCTTTTAGCAAACTGGCGAGCAGGTACTGGGGAGTGGATGGGCGGGGAAAATGGCAGGTGAATGCTAGGTCGGGCAGGATAATTTGGCTCTACGGATTTAATTTGTCGACCGCCCGCCTCCAGTTTGCTTTTAGCAAACTGGCAAGCAGATACTAGAGTGTGGTTGGGCGGGATGAACTTGGTTCTGCGGATTTAATTTGTTGACCGCCCTCTCCAGTTTGCTTTAGCAAACTGGCTAGTAGGTACTGGGGAGCGGGCGCATTCTATTCGCTTTGAAACCAGCCGGTCTTTCCAGTCATTTTCGGCAGCGCGGCCTGAAATGTCGTCAGCTCTGGAGCAGAGCGCGTACTGCTTCCAGCCGTGCACTTGAAAAACAGTCTGCCGCGCGCGTAATTCCTTTCGGCATACGGGGAATTTCCGTAAGCCGTTCACAGCCTCTAAAACACTCGTCTATACGCGTAACGCTGTCGGGAATTGCCGGCGCTTTCGTCAGGCTTTTGCAATCGGCAAAGCAAAGGAGTAGACTTGTAATGTCGGCGGGAAGTGCGGGGGCTTTTATAAGACTTGTGCAGCCGGAAAAGCAGCCATTCATACTCCGAACGGTACCAGGGATAGCAGGCGCTTCCGTAAGGCGTTCGCAGCCGAAAAAACAAGATGATATATCCGTAACACAGGCAGGAAGATGGTGAACTTTCGTAAGATTTTTACAGCCGCGAAAGCATTTCTTCATCATTATAACGTCGTCAGGAAGAACCGGGCTTTCTGTAAGACTGGTGCAGCCGGTAAAGCAGCCGTTCATGTTCCGAACGGTGCCGGGAATAGCAGGCGCTTTTGTAAGACGTTCGCAGAAGGCAAAGCAACAAGTCATCTCCATAACGCCTTTGGGAATGGCAGCAACTGAAACGAGGTCACTACAGCCGTAAAAGCAATTTTGCATCGAGTAAAGATTTTCAACGGTCTCAGGCAGTTTCAATGCAACGTGTTTACCGCTTGCTTGCAGTCGTGCGCCGAGCGGACTTGGCTTGTTATGGTATTTGCCGGACAGCGCCTCGGCCTCAATATCCGTTACTTCAATGTAATTGACCTCTTCTGCAGATGCCGTATGAGCCAGATATTCGCTCAATTTTGCAAACGAAACTTTTGTGTACATTTGCGGTGTTGTGTTCATAAAACAGTCCTCCTTACCAAATATAAAAGTGCGTTTTGCGTTTTTCTAAAATCCAATCGAATTTTTTGCGGATTTCTGCAAGTACAGGCGGCGTGTTTATTCATGCGGACACGACCAGAAAGCAGAGCGGATATTAGACCTGTTCGAGAACTCCATTATCGAACGGACTGCACGTTCTAAATCGCTTAAACAGCGCGATTTAGAACATAGCATTTCACGGTAACTTGTTCCGAAACACGGTCAAGATATTGTAAGAAAGAATAGAATTATTGCGTATGCGCTGTGTGCCGCAAACATGTTAAAACTTTATGCGCGAACAGCAGCAGAAAAACAAGCAAGGGAAGATTACAATCAATGAGGAATTGACTGGCGGCGTCTCCGTTGCGTCATTCTGCCCGCCCTGTCCGTCTATTCCGCGCGGAAATCTTCAATCGGTGTTCCGATTGCATAGAAACACTTAAAAACCGCCGGAGTTCTATTTTTTCTTTTTAGAAACAGGTTCCGGCAATTCATCGTACATCGCGTTAAACAAGCCGGTCATAAAGGCTTTATTGTCAATTTCTTCGACCAACAGCATTTTCTTTGCGCCCTCATACGGCAATTCATACGGAGCGTTCGGCATATACGCAATTGCAGATGGAATCGCTTTTACAAGCAGGCGGTCATCATAGATTCCGCCGACTATTTTTCCGCGATAGTAGATGATAAACTCTCCCATCATCGCCCGACTGCTTATGTCTTCCAAATCTGACAACTGCTCTAAAATAAAATCCAAATACGACTTGCTTGACGGCATATTTAATTATCTTGTTTTTCCTATTCCGCGCGAATCGATGTATTCCGTACAATAACGTCGTGTGCAGAGCCTTCGCGTATCGAGGCGGGCGACACGAGGGTGATTTTAGCTTTTTGCTGGAGTTCGGGGATAGAAAGCGCGCCGCAGTTGCACATCGTGTGAATGACTTTGCTGGTCGTCATGTGTACGTTATCGTGCAGACTTCCCGCATACGGAACATAGCTGTCGACGCCTTCTTCAAACGCCATTTTTTTATCGCCGCCCAGGTCGTACCGCTGCCAGTTGCGTGCGCGATTGGAGCCTTCGCCCCAATATTCTTTGACGTAACTGCCGTTTACGATGAGTTTATTCGTCGGGCTTTCATCAAAGCGGGCAAAATAGCGGCCGAGCATGACGAAATCCGCGCCCATCGCAAGCGCAAGCGTAATGTGATAATCATGAACGATGCCGCCGTCCGAGCAAATCGGCACGTAGATTCCCGTTTCATCAAAATATTTGTCGCGGGCGGCGGCAACTTCAATAACCGCAGTAGCCTGCCCGCGTCCGATTCCTTTTTGCTCGCGCGTAATGCAGATTGAACCGCCGCCGATTCCGATTTTTACAAAATCCGCGCCCGCTTCGGCAAGGAACCGGAATCCTTCGGCATCTACGACGTTTCCCGCACCCACTTTAATTTCAGGGTAAGCAGAATGCAAATCTTTGAGCGCGCGCGACTGCCATTCGGTAAAGCCTTCGGAAGAATCCAGACAGAAAATATCCGCGCCCGCGCTCAATAAAAGCGGAACGCGTTCCATATAATCGCGCGTGTTTATTCCCGCGCCGACGATATAGCGTTTTTGGTCGTCCAAAAGTTCAAGCGGGTGCTTTTCGTGCGTTGCGTAGTCCTTGCGGAAAACCAAATACTCTAAATTCCCGTTTTTATCGACGATGGGAAGCTGGTTGATTTTATTCTTCCATATAATATCGCTCGCTTCTTCAAGCGTTACGCCGGATTGCGCCATTACAAGGTCGGGCAATGCCGTCATATATTCCTTGACTTTCGCATTTGGTGCGCAATGACTGAGGCGAAAATCGCGCTCCGTAATAATTCCAAGGAGTTTGCCGTTGTGTTCGCCGTTTTCCGTAACAGCAACGGTCGAGTGACCGGTAATTTTGACTTTTTCGACGAGTTCGGTAAGCGTCTGGTCGGGCTTGATGTTCGTGTCGGAAGAGACAAAGCCCGCCTTGTACATTTTAACGTGCGCAATCATCGCCGCTTGGTCTGCGATAGTCTGCGAGCCGTAAATAAACGAAATGCCGCCTTCTTTTGCAAGCGCGATTGCCAACTTATCATTTGAGACTGACTGCATTACCGCAGACACCATCGGAATATTCATCTGGAGCGGACATTTTTCACCGGATTTTTTGTTGTAGCGCACAATCGGCGTTCTTAAAGAAACGTTTGCGGGAACGCAATCGGCAGACGTGTAGCCTGGAATCAATAAATATTCATCGAATGTATGCGACGGTTCGTCAAAAAAATATGCCATATCATGCTCCTGATTTTGAATGCAGTCCGCACGTTTGTCCTGTGCGGAGATTTAGGGCGCAGTATAAAATATTGAGCGGCTCGGAGCAAGCGGAAAACTGGCTGCATTCGCGCGTCCTGCGGCGCACGTAAATCTGGTTGGCGTGCGTACAGCCGAAAAGCGCACGCTCTATATGCTGCCCCCGCGCGAGAGATAAAAAGTATGCAGTTTTTTTATCCGCTCCGCTTAAAGTTTAACCCCCGATTCAAGACGAATTCTTTTTTGAGCGGTGCGAAAATCATGCTCAGTATATCGATTTTGAAGTAAGCATTCACATCTGTTTCAACATCGCCGCATCACCTAAAATTTTCTTAGAACATCTTGCCGTTATCACGCAGTTTTTATATCTTAACACTAACCTTAATAGTCCTGCGGCTTTTGTGCGCGCAGGATTTATTTTACGGTCATACAGACAATCAAATGCTTTACGGCGTTTGTTTGTCGTGAGGTCTGCGTTGCAGACTGGATAAGTTTTGTACGCATGTGCGTACGATAAAAAGCTTTTTAAGCAACTCGATTTTGCTTAAAGGTTTTATAGGAGTTAAGGTAAAAATGGCTAAACAATTGTTGTTCAATGAAGATGCCCGCAGAAAACTGCTTTCGGGCGTTGAACAGATTTCCAAAGCGGTGAAAGTTACGCTTGGACCGTGCGGACGCATGGTTATGCTGGACAAAAAGTACGGTGCGCCTACCATCACAAAAGACGGCGTTTCGGTTGCAAAAGAAATTGAACTTCAAGATCCGTTTGAAAATATGGGCGCACAGTTTGTCCGCGAAGTTGCTTCCAAAACCAATGATGATGCGGGCGACGGTACAACAACTGCGACGGTTCTCGCTTATGCGCTTGTCCGCGAAGGCTTAAAATCCGTTGCGGCAGGTATGACTCCGATTGAAATTAAGCGGGGAATCGATAAAGCGGTTGCAATCGCTGTTGAAGAAATCAAAAAGAATGCAAAGCCGGTTAAGGGTGCGGAAGATGTTACGCACATTGCGACGATTTCTGCGAACAACGATCCTGAAATCGGAAAAATGCTTGCCGACGCAATCGAAAAAGTCGGAAAAGACGGCGTTATCACCGTTGAAGAGTCCAAAAATATGGACACGACTGTTGATACTGTTGAAGGAATGCAGTTCGACCGCGGTTATATTTCCGCATACTTTGTAACCGACCGCGAAAGAATGGAAGCGGCGTTTGACGACGCTTACGTTCTTATCTACGACAAAAAGATTTCTTCTATGAAAGACCTGCTTCCGATTCTTGAAAAAATCGCGAACGCGGGAAAATCTCTTGTCATCATCGCGGAAGATGTTGACGGCGAAGCGCTTACCACGCTTGTCTTGAACACAATACGCGGCACCATTCACGTTTGTGCAGTCAAAGCTCCGGGATTCGGCGACCGCAGAAAGGATATGCTGCAGGATATCGCAATTCTTACCGGCGGACAGGTTATTTCCGACGAAGTGGGACTGAAACTTGAGTCTGCAGACATTGATATGCTCGGAAAAGCGCGTTCAATCAAAATCGATAAGGACAACACGACGATTGTCGGCGGTGCAGGCGAAAAGAAAGCCATTTCCGACAGAGTTGAAGAAATCAAGCACCAGATTGAAAAGAGCACATCGAGCTACGACAAAGAGCAGCTCCAGAAGCGGCTTGCAAAACTTGCAGGCGGCGTTGCGGTTATCAACGTAGGCGCAAACACGGAAACTGAAATGAAAGAAAAGAAATTCCGTGTAGAAGACACGATTGCGGCAACCCGCGCGGCGCTCGACGAAGGAATTGTTGCCGGCGGCGGTCTTGCGCTGCTTGAAGCTGCAAAAGCGCTTGAAAACATTCCGGCGGAACTCTCCGAAGATGAAAAAGTCGGATTTAAGATTGTCCGCCGCTCTCTTGAAGAACCCATGCGCCAGATTGCAGATAACGCCGGTATCGACGGCGCGGTTGTTGCAGAGCGCGCGAAATCTGAAAAGAAGGGCGTCGGCTACAATGCGTACACTGCTGAATGGGTCAACATGCTGGAAGCGGGCATTATCGACCCTGCGAAGGTTACGACTTCCGCGCTCAGAAACGCGGCGTCCATTGCGGGCACCTTGCTTACAACGGAATGCGCCGTAACTGACATTCCGGAGCCGAAAGCGCCTGCGGCACCAGCCGGCGGAGATATGGGCGGAATGTACTAAAACCTGCTTTTCCAAACATGGGGAAAATGCTATACTGCATCGCAGTGGGGCTTTTCCCCGTTTTTTGTGCGATTAGCTCAGCGGTAGAGCGCTACCTTCACACGGTAGATGTCATTGGTTCAATCCCAATATCGCATATACAATGAGCCGGATTTTTTCCGGCTCATCTTTTTTAACGCAGCAAAAAATACTCAAGTCAATCTGCATTCCACATACGGCAACGGACTGCAAAACTTCCCTCCGCTTGAAAGGACGCGGCGGATAATCTATAATTCGGCTATGTCCGGCGGCAAAAAAATTATTGCGGAAAATAGAAAGGCGCGTTTCAATTATTTTGTGGAAGATACTGTTGAATGCGGTATTGTGCTTGAAGGGACGGAAGTAAAGTCTGTCAAAAACGGCGCGATTTCGTTTCCCGATGCGTTTGCCGAAATCTCGGGCGGCGAAGTTTTTGTAAAAAATCTCAATATTGCCGAATATTCCTATTCTTCCGTGTTTAATCACAATCCTCTGCGGGCAAAAAAACTCCTCCTGCACAAAGAAGAGATAAAACGCTTGACGCGAAAGACCGAAACTAAAGGGTACACGCTCATTCCGCTGGAGTTTTATCTAAAAAATGGGCGAGTAAAAGTTGCGCTCGGACTCTGCAAGGGCAAAAAACAGTTTGATAAAAAAGCGGTTATCAAAGAACGCGATCTTGACCGTGAGATGCGGCGGGACTTCAAAAACGGGTTTCAGTAAACGGCACGGTGTGTTGCGGCGAGGGGCATTTGATGGATTTTACGGTAAAAACAATAACGTCAACGCTTATAACGACAGCCTTATTGTCCGCGTCTCTCTTTTCTCAGACAAAAGTTGACTTTTACGGCGTTCTCTCTGCCGATGCAGACAAAAATATGCTTTCAATGACGGAAGACTTATACTTTGCCCAGCTTAAAGATATGCAGTTAAATCTTTCAGATATGCGCTCGGACTCTTTTACGGACAGTTACACGGGCGGCGCGGTAGATTTTAGCCAGTCTGCCTCCGACGCAAACGCATTTTACGTCGTCATCACAAAACGTTCCGACGGAAAATGGCAGTGTACGGCTAATCTCAAAAATTTAACTGCCGGAAAAAATTACAGTCAATCAAAGGAATACGATTCGTACTATAAAATCCTTATGGAGTCAAAAACCTCTATCAAAGAACTTATTGCGGGATTGGTGCGCCTAAGCGAAACGGGCAGCGGGCGGGAACAAGACGGCAAAACAGAAAGCGCGGCGCCAAACGCTGATGAGGAGGTGTCCACGCAGTCGATTGCCGGTACATGGGGCGGAGAAGCCTTTATCGACAAAATCGTTATTTTGCGCGGCGGACGCGGCTTTGTTATATTCAAAAACGGCGCAAGCATGAATATCAGCGTTGCAATAAGCGGCGCAAGCGCAAATGCGCACATCAAAATAAAGCAGACGGGCGGAAGCAACGCTTCGTATTTCCCTGACATTCCGCGCGACGCCGCATTAAAAGCCGCAACGGAAGCCGCCCCCATCGAGTGGGAACTGCATCTGACAAAAGGCGGCTCTTTGACCGGCATAAAAAAGACGCTTGTCCTCAACGAAAGCGCAGGCTCCCCCGAACCGGCGGAAATTCCGGTCGAGTGGACGCGGCGGTAGAAGCGGCACAGGAAAGCGATGACAAAAGGATGAAGTTTTACTGCGTTATGCAGCGCGGCATGTGCAGTCAATATGTATTCCTCGTATGCATATACGTCGGACACGGCACTATCTCTGACATTCGAATTGAGACCGCAACAAGGGAATGGAAAGGCGATATAGTTGACGACATTGAGTTTTTTGCGTACTGAAAACGCATAATCTTTTCGAATACGAACGCGTCGATTTTGACGGCGGGTTTAGTTTACAGAGCAAAGAACGCTTCTGCATGTATACGGAAGAGGAACTTGACGGAAAGACGAATGGCTCTATCAAACGAAAGTGTCAGAAAAAGCGTGTACTAAAACGGGACTTGTATATGTCGAGGAAAATTGCAGTCGCACTTTGAAGACAACGGCATAGAAATAATTGTTAATGGGTACCATCTCTCGTTTTCGATTACGCCGAAGTTTGAAAAACGCTTGAGTTTCGACGGGCGAGAAGCTCTAGTAATAAAATGGCGTTTAAGTATTTAAGCGTTTTACAAAAACTTTTTCCTATCCATTGCAAAACAAAAAAGCCTTGAGCGGTTAGCCCAAGGCCTTTTCATTACTTCTCCCGCAGAAAGTCAATTCCGTCCGCAGCAGTTTTTGTATTTTTTGCCACTCCCGCACGGACACGGGTCGTTGCGTCCGATTTTCGGGGAAGTGCGGCGCACCGTTACAGAGTCTCCTGTCGTGTGCCGCTGCATAACGCCGCCTGCCGCCTGCCGCCGCGCTGTCTCTCCCAGAGACGAGCCTGCCGCGCCAAAGCCTGAATCCGCTTCGGTGTGAGTGGCGTTCATCTGAGCGCGGGTGTGCTGCATGGCAAGCCGCCGCTGCTCCTGCGCTTCGGGACTTAACTGGATATGCACCTTAAACACGCGCGACATAACGCTCGTTCTAATCGAATCCAACATTTCATCGAAAATATCGAATCCGTCATTTTTATATTCCGTAAGCGGATTTTTGGAGCCGTAAGAGCGAAGTGCTACCGCGTCGCGGAGACTTTCGAGCGTTTCAAGTTGGTCGAGCCATTTTTTATCGATTATCTGAATGTACTGATAGCGGATAAACATATTCAGATTTTCTTTGCCGACAAGCGTTTCCTTTTCCGTAATATCGTTTTGGAGCGCGGCTTCAAGCGTTTCCGCCGTCAAACGCTCCTCCGGCAACTGAAAACCGAACATATTTTTTATCGTTTCGCTTAACTCATGTAATGCTGCGTCGCGTTTTGTCTTAGATTTCGCCGACATTTCATAATCATAAAAAATATCTTCTATTGTATCGCGGGCATTATTCATCACGCGGGCAGATAAATCATCATCGGCAAGGATAGCGTCGCGCTGACTGTATACGACCGTCCGCTGTTCGTTCAAAACATCGTCATAGTCAAGCAAGTGTTTGCGGATTTCAAAGTTGCGGTCTTCAACTTTTTCCTGCGCTTTTTTAATCCCCTTGTTGAGCCACGGATGATCGATAGGCTCTCCGGGCTGCATTCCTATGCGCTTCATAAGATTTTTCATGCGCTCGCCGCCGAAAAGTCTCATCAAATCGTCGTCCATCGAAATAAAGAACTTACTGCGTCCGGGATCTCCTTGACGACCGGAGCGGCCGCGAAGCTGATTGTCAATACGGCGGCTTTCATGCCGCTCAGAACCGATAACATACAGTCCGCCTGCCTGTTTTACTTCTTCGCAATCTTTGAGCCACTGCTCCTTTTCGATTTTATAAGCGGCATCATACTGTTCGGGAGTTGCATTCGTGCCTGCGCGCTTTCTTGCGCGGAATTCGGGATTGCCGCCGAGCTTAATATCCGTACCGCGTCCCGCCATGTTCGTCGCAATCGTTACGGCACCTTTTGCGCCGGCTTCCGCAATAATTACCGCCTCGCGCGCGTGATTTTTCGCATTTAAAACCTCATGCCGAATTCCTTTACGCGTAAGCATTGCCGAAAGGTGTTCGGACTTTTCAACCGACACGGTACCGACTAAGACCGGCTGCCCTTTTTTGTGCGCTTCGCCGATTTCATGGCAAATCGCTTCCCATTTGTCCTGTTCATTTAAGTAGACTTCATCGTTTTCATCGACACGCGCAACAGGCTTATTCGTGGGGATAGCAACAACATCAAGTTTATATATTTTGTTGAATTCAACAACTTCGGTTGCCGCAGTTCCGGTCATGCCCGACAATTTTTCGTACATTCTAAAAAAGTTCTGGAATGTAATTGTCGCAAGCGTACGGTTTCGCTGCGCAATGCGCAAGTGCTCTTTTGCTTCAATCGCTTGGTGCAGCCCGTCACCGTAGCGTCTGCCTTCTAAAATGCGCCCCGTAAACTCATCGACAATCTGCACCTGTCCGTCTTTTACAAGATAATCGACTTCGTTTTTGTACAGATGATGGGCGCGGACAGCCTGCGTAAAATAATGCACGAATTCAAAGTTTTCTTCGTCAACAACAGAGCCGGTAATAAGATTGTGCTTGTGTAAAATTTCGTCGATATGATTGATTCCCGCATCGGTAAATGACACGCGCTTTGATTTTTCGTCAAGTTTAAAGTCGCCCTTAATATTTTTGCGCGCTTCCGCTTCCATTTCAACTTCATCAGGATAGTCGCCGGTTGCAGGATCTTTTTCCACTTCCGTCAACTCACCGACGTATTTATCGACTTCATGATACTTATACGTGTCGTCTTCGCCCTGCCCGCTGATGATAAGAGGCGTACGCGCTTCGTCGATAAGAATGGAGTCGATTTCGTCGACAATACAAAAATTGAATCCGCGCTGAACTTTGCGTTCCAATTCCATCTGCATATTGTCGCGGAGATAGTCAAAACCAAATTCGTTGTTCGTGCCGTAGGTGAGGTCGCAGTTGTAAGCCGCTTTTCGCGCATCGTTATCCATATTAGAAAGAATCGTTCCGACCGTCTGCCCCAAGTACGCATAAACGGGACGCATCCACGCCGCGTCGCGCTCGGCAAGATAGTCGTTGACCGTTACGATGTGTACGCCTTTTTCCGTAAGGCTGTTGAGGTAGGCGGCGGCGACGCACATGAGCGTCTTTCCTTCACCGGTTTTCATTTCGGTAATCCGCCCTGAATTTAAGACGAGCGAACCCATAATTTGAACGTCGTAGGCGCGTTCCCCAAGTACGCGGAACGCCGCTTCCCGCGCCAGCGCAAAGGCTTCCGGCAATATATCGTCAAGCGATTCGCCGTTTTTCAGCCGCTTTTTCAATTCCGCAGTCTGTTTCGGAAAATCTTCCGCCGCAAGCGACTTCGCCCACTCTTCTTTTGCATTTACCCGTGCAAGCACCGGGCGCAGTTTTTTTACATCGCGTTCATTCTGTGAACCGAAAATCAAAGTCAAGACTTTATCTAACATGGCGCGAAATATAAATGTTTTTCTATTTATAGTAAAGATAATTGGATTTTTTAGCCGCAGGAGGGGGCAGGGGAGTTTGTAATCGGCTTTTTTAGATTTAAACGTGTCCGGCAGTTTTCATAGAAAACTGCAAAGGGCGGAACACTGTTACGGCTGTAGAATCGAATAGCAGCCGCCCGACCGTTTCCACTGCAATCCGGCGCAGGCTTTCCCTCACCCCCGCCGTCGCCTCTCCGCTGTCTAATGGGATTATCGCACATTCTCCATCCGCCGCGTTATCTGCCGTACAGGACAAATAGCAGCCGTGTTTGCGGAATTCGAAGGGAAGAGCATAACAAAGCGGATGTAAAGACCAAGAACAGGAATTCGCTTTCACTTATACCTGGACAGATTTTGACTTTTTTCATAATAACAGCAGGGGACGTTCGGAATTATTCTTATAAAAATCGGAATAGCAGATGCAAACATCTCTTCAATCATGGACAGACTTGTGCCGATTCTTGTTGCACGAATAAATGCATTCCGGCATAAGGACTAAATGCGGTTTTAACAGATTTATGACTAAAACTAAAGAAGACGACCGACAAGAATCAGGCATGGTTACAGTCGGTGCTGTGAATTTTGACACCGACAAAAGTTTTATGTCAGGGGCTCCAATAGAAATATTCATAATTACTTCTTGTGCTGCTGCCAGCCGCGTGCATATCTGCATAAATAAAACTTGCATGCCATGTGTTTCAAAGTTGACAAGTTGCTGAAACAGCTTGCAAAATGAAAACGTTGCCGTGTTCAAAATACGCAGCCGCATTTGATTTTATCTTGTTATTGTAGACTTTGCTTTTTTCGCATATTATTGTTACACTAAATGAGACGAAATTCCCTACTAAATACATAGGATTTCGCTATCAAGACTTACTGCACAGAGGTTTGATATGTCGGATTTGCTTCTTGACGTCCGAAATATTTCGGTCAGCATAGATTCAAAAAAGGTTTTACGAGACGTAAACCTTCAAATAAAAAAGGGCGAAACCCATGTTCTTATGGGACCCAACGGCGCGGGAAAGTCCACGCTCGGCAATGCAATTATGGGAAATCCGCTGTACGTAGTTGACGGCGGACATATTTTTTTTAACGGACAGGACTTGACGGCAGAAAGCGCGGATAAACGTGCCAAAGCGGGGATTTTTTTGTCGTTTCAAAATCCGTTTGAAGTGCCCGGTATTTCGCTTGAAGCCTTTATCAGAAGCGCCGTTCAACAGCGGACTGGCGAGCGCGTAAAACTCTTTCAGTTCCAGCAGGAACTCAAAAGATGTATGGAACTGCTCAATATGGATGCTTCTTACGCCTCCCGCGACTTAAACGTCGGTTTTTCCGGCGGCGAGCGCAAAAAGGCGGAAATCCTTCAGCTGCTTATGCTGCATCCGGAACTTGCGATCCTTGATGAGACAGATTCTGGACTTGACGTGGACGCGGTTCGCACAGTTTCCAAAGGCATTGAAGAGTATCAAAAAAAGTGGGGCGGCTCTCTTTTAATCATAACGCATTCGACGCGTATTCTTGATAATCTTGCCGTTGACCGCACGCACGTTATGGTAAAGGGTAAGATTGTCGAATCGGGCGACGCATTGCTCGTCAAGCGGATAAACGAAGGCGGATTTGAAGAGTTTGAAGAAAACGCCGATTTGGAGAGCGGACAATGAACGATGAAAAAACGCTGGTCGGCGACATAAATCATTCGTTTTACGATTTCCGCTATGAAGAAAACGAAAACGATTATTATCGAATCGAAAATGGGCTTACGGCGGACATTGTAAAAAAACTCTCCAAAGAAAAAGGCGACCCCGAATGGATGCGTGATTTCCGGCTCAAGTCGCTTGAAATATACAATCAACTCCGCGTTCCCGAATGGGGGCCTTCAATTGACGGACTTAATATAGAAAACATTGCAACGTATGTCCGCCCGAACGTGAAAATGCAGGGTGACTGGGACAGCGTTCCGCAGGACATTAAAGACACGTTTGAAAAACTTGGCATTCCAGAAGCGGAGCGGAAGTCGCTTGCCGGTGTCGGTGCGCAGTTCGATTCGGAATTGGTGTATCACAATGTGCGCGACGAAGTTGCCAAGCAGGGCGTTGTCTACAGCGATTTTGAAAGCGCGCTAAAAAGCGATGAGTGGAGCGGCATGATACAAGAGCATTTTATGACGCTTGTGCCGCCCAAAGACCACAAATTCGCCGCGCTTCATGGAGCGGTTTGGTCGGGCGGCTCGTTCGTCTATGTTCCCAAAGGTGTGCATTTATCGTTTCCGCTGCAATCATATTTCCGCTTGAACGCAAAGGGCGCCGGGCAGTTTGAGCACACGCTCATCATTGTGGATGAGGGGGCGGACTTGCATTTTATCGAAGGCTGTTCCGCACCAAAATACAATGTTGCAAATCTTCATGCCGGCTGTGTCGAATTGTTCGTCGCAAAAAATGCGCGGCTTCGTTATTCTACAATCGAAAACTGGTCAAAAAATATGTACAATTTGAATACGAAACGCGCCCGCGTTGAAGAAAACGGCGTTATCGAGTGGATTTCAGGCTCGTTCGGCTCGCACGTGTCGTATTTATATCCGGAAAGCGACCTTGTCGGACGCGGTGCGCGCGCGGAGTTTACGGGAATTACATTTGCAGGTTCGGGGCAGAGCCTTGATACCGGCGCAAAAATGGTTCACCTTGCGCCCGATACGACAAGTCTCATCACGACAAAATCCGTTTCCAGAGGCGGCGGCGAAGGCTATTTTCGCTCGGCGATTTATATCGCAAAAGAGGCTGAACGGAGCAAAACGTC
This sequence comes from uncultured Treponema sp., assembly GCA_963539635.1. Classification (GTDB taxonomy): domain Bacteria; phylum Spirochaetota; class Spirochaetia; order Treponematales; family Treponemataceae; genus Treponema_D. Next base: position 6,690 of record CAUTOZ010000023.1, on the reverse strand, counting down.
CGTTTCGTGCGCTTCGCTCATGCTCGACAGCGAGTCGAGAAGCGATACGATTCCCGCGATGGAAATCTTGAACGACAATGTAGACGTTGGACACGAAGCGAAAATCGGGCGCATAAGCAGCGACGCAATTTTTTATCTTATGAGCCGCGGCATCAGCGAAGACGAAGCGCGAAGCATGATTGTGTCGGGGTTCGCAAACCCTGTCAGCAAGGAACTGCCGCTTGAGTACGCGGTGGAAATGAACAACCTTATCCGTCTTGAAATGAAAGGCACGATGTAATTATGGAAGAAAACAGAACGATTAAAATAAATCCGCTTCCCGTCCCCACGTGGAATTGGATGAAAATGAATGCGGCAGAGATGACGCTAAAGTCCGTACGCGCAGAGCGGCTTGAGCCGCGAATTGAAAACGCGGACAACGTTGTTTTTTCCTATAATGCCGACGGTTTTGATGAAATTGAAACGGGCTGCGGCACGAATTCCGACATTCTCTTTGATTCAAAAGAGGCGTCTCCGCTTGTCATAACCGCGCCAAAGGGAAAGAAAATCGCATCTCCTGTCATCTTGCATTATGACTGCGGCAAAAAGGATTCTGCGGTGTGCGCGCAGATTATCCGTGCAGAAGAGAACTCGGAAATTACGGTGATAATCGTAAGCCGCTCGGATGAAGGTGCGGCAGAAATGTTCGCGCTTCGGACGCTTGTTTTTGCCGAAAAAAATGCAGTTGTCCGGTTGGTAAAAGCACAGCTGCTCGATAAAAACACCGCGAACGTTGACGATACGGGCATCCGCGCAGAAGAAAACGCCTCCGTAACGGTGAGCCACATTATTTTAGGCGGCGGCGAAACGTTTACGGGACTTGCGGCGGCTCTCGACGGCTGTAAAGCGGACTTTAAGTCGGACGCGGCATATCTTTGCACAGGAGAGCAAAAACTCGACATGAACTTTGTCGTCCGGCACTTGGGGCGCAGCACAAACAGTTTTATGTATGCGACAGGCACCTTGTACGACAGCGCACATAAAACTTACCGCGGCACAATCGACTTAAAAAAAGGCTGTGCAGGCTCCGACGGCGAAGAACAGGAAGAAACGCTGCTTTTGTCGCCAGCCGTCGTCAATAAGTCCATTCCGATGATTTTATGCGGCGAAGAAGACGTTGCAGGCGAGCACGGCGCGACAATCGGGCGGCTGGGAGACGATGTGCTGTTTTATATGCAGTCGCGCGGATTTTCAAAACGAGAAGCGGAAAACACCATTGCGCGTTCAAAAGTTGCGGCGGCGCTCGCGTCCGTCCCCGATAAAAAAGTTCAAGAAGAAATTGCAGACTATCTTGACGGAGTTTTAAACGATGAATGCTGACTTCCGCTCCGATTTTCCAATTTTTAATGCTCCTGAAAACAAAGATTTAATCTATTTTGACAATGCGGCGACGACGCAGCGTCCGCGCCAAGTTATCGACGCGGTAAAAAACTTTTATGAAAAGTCGAACGCCAATCCCTTGCGCGGATTGTACGGTCTTTCCTCTCAAGCGACGGAACTCTACGAAAATGCACGCGGCACGGTTGCATCTTTTATAAACGCCGCCGCGGAAGAAATAATTTTTACGCGGAACGCTTCCGAGTCCTTGAACCTCGTCGCCTACACATGGGGAATGCAAAACGTGCGCGAGGGCGACGAAATCGCCGTTACCGTCATGGAGCATCACTCGAATATCCTTCCGTGGCAAATGGTGTGCGCCGCAAAAAATGCAAAACTCGTGTTTTTGGATTGCGATAAGGAGACCGGAGAAATCCTGCTTTCCCAATTAAACAAAATCAACGAACGCACAAAACTTGTCGCCGTAACATACGTGAGCAACGTGCTCGGTATTACGAATCCCGTCAAAGAGATTGCAGAGGCGGCGCATAAGAACGGAGCGGTCGTCGTTGTTGACGGCGCGCAGGCGGTTCCGCATTTTAAAGTTGACGTACGGGCTATCGGAGCCGATTTTTTTGCATTCAGCGGACACAAGATGTGTGCGCCTATGGGTATCGGCGTTCTGTACGGCAGACGGGAATTGCTTGAAGCGATGCCGCCGTTTTTGCGCGGCGGCGAGATGATTGAATATGTTACCAAAGAGGGCGCAACATGGGCGGAACTGCCGCACAAGTTTGAAGCGGGAACCGTAAATGCCGCAGGAGCGGTAGGCTTGGGAGCGGCAATCGATTACATAAATTCTATCGGATTTGATGAAATCGTCCGCCGCGACCATGAACTTACAACTCTTTTAATGGAAGAAATATGTTGCATTCCGTACGTGCATATTGTCGGACACCCCGACCCGCTCCGGCATTCGGGAATCGTTACGTTTACGGTTGACGGCGTTCATCCGCACGACATCGCGACCGTCCTTGACGAGGAGCATATCGCAATCCGCGCAGGACATCATTGCGCACAGCCGCTTGGCGCGCACTTAGGGTTGCCGTCAACTGCGCGGGCAAGCCTTTATTTTTACAATACGGAAGACGAAGTGCATCGCTTTGCAGAAAAACTTTCTTCAGTCAGAAAATGGATGGGCTATGGAAACTAAAGAACTGTACCGCGAAATCTTAAATGAACACAATTTGAATCCCGCGCACAAAAAAGACGCGGACGGAGCGACGCTCAGCTTAAACGGCGTAAATCCGAGCTGCGGCGACAATATCACGCTCAATTTCAAAATCGACAATGGAATCATCACGGACGGCTGGTTTACGGGAACGGGCTGCGCAGTTTCGCAGGCAAGCGCGGACATGATGCTCGATTTAGTCATCGGGAAAGGGCAGGACGAAGCGCTCCGGCTCGGAGAAATTTTTATGAACATGATCAAGGGAACTGCCGCGTCCGAAGCCCTCGAGGAATTGGACGAAGCGGCCGCATTGCAGGATATTTCAAAAATGCCTGCGCGTGTTAAATGCGCGGTTTTAGGCTGGCGCACAATGAAAGAAATGTTTGCGGCTGCAAAAACAAGCGCGACAGTCGGAAATCCGCATTGTGAGGGTGAATAAGACCTGTTCGGCACATTCCGCTTCGAAACTTTTTTGCAGGGAGGCTGTTATTTATGGAAAATTTAAGCGCGATTGCAATGTTTATCGACTCCGACAACACGCAAATAAAAAAACTTGAAGCCGTCATTCGCGAAGTTTCCGCATTCGGGCGCATCGTCGTGAAACGCGCCTACGGCAACTGGACAAAGTCCTTTCTAAAAAACTGGGATGAAGAAATAAAACGGCTTGCAATCAAACCGATTCAACAAACCGACTACGTAAAAGGCAAAAATACGACGGACATGGCGTTAACAATCGACGCAATGGACTTGCTCCACACCGAAAAATACGATGGTTTTGCAATTGTCTCAAGCGACAGCGATTTTACGCCGCTTGCGATAAAACTCCGCGAGTCCGGAAAGTACGTTATCGGTATCGGCGAATCTAAAACGTCGGAAGCCTTTATCAGTTCCTGCGATACGTTCATTTATCTTGAGCCGCTCAAAGACATCGAAGACCTGCCGGTTCCTGCCGACGACAAACCGGAAACCCGCACGCGCCTTTCTCTGCGCAAAAAAGACTTGAAATTCGAATTAGAAACGCTTTTGCGCATTGCATACGACCGGTATCAAGACGACGAAGGATTTGTCAACGTCAGTTCCGCAGGAACCTACATTAAGCGCGTCAAACCCGACTTTGACATCCGCGCGTTTGGATTTAGAAAACTTCCGGAATATCTTGAAGCCAATCCCCAAAAGTACGAAATTAAAAAATACGCCGGCAAAGGACACGTAACGATTATCGCCTACAAAATTATCGACTAAAGGTGCGCTTACAATTCGGCTGCCTCGACGCAAAAAAACGAAATCCCTTCGTCGGGAAACTTTTCTTTGACTGCGGCCAGTGCCGTTTTTATTTTGAGCGCGTCTTCTTTTGAAATATACGCGAACAGCGCAAAGTTTTGTTCAGGCCATACCGCCGTCCCAAGTTTTTTCGAGCGCAGCCCCTTTCCGTGTACAGCGGGCAGCATAGTATATTCCAAATCCGCAATTTCTTTTTCCAACAGTTCCGTTATGTCGTCTTCAACGGACTGGTTCGCAATTATTTCAATTCTGTAATTCATATTTTACCTCATTAAACGCGCAGACTTTTTGCGTATCTGCAAAAATGCTTTTCTCGTCACTACGAGACAAAAAAGGGCTTTCCGCCGCAGCCGTCTGCCAAAGTGCATTTATCCGCGGAATCGATTACCACACCCCTGCAGAGTGCGGATAATCTTGCGCGGACGGGTACTTTATTTTATTTATCAAACACCGTCTTCTGCCGCCCCGCTTTTGCAGCAAGCGCATTTTTAAGCCGCTGCGTCCCGCTGACTTTGGCGCATTGTAATTATTCCTGCGATGCAGAGCAAGCCAACCGAGCCGCAAAAGGTTTTTACTTCCGCCGACACCATTCAAGCACACGTTTTGCGTCAACTAAACTGGCTGCAAGCGGCACATCGCAAGCGCTCTCAAAGTACACCGCTGCCGCTCTCCGTCCGCAGCAAAGTCAGCAGGGCGGTAACTCCATTGCGTCATTCAAACGCCATTCTTCGCCCTCCCCCACGCGCCTTCCCAACTACACCCTCCCTATCATCCCCTACATGTACCCTGCGCCCTTTGCACTCAATAAATACGTTAAGTTTTCCTCAATGCCGATTTTTCCAGTCGCACCGTATCTTAAAAGCATACCGGACGCTAATACAACTCAGGCTCTCGAAGCATTATCCCAAAAGCGCCTTGTCCTCCGCACTTTGTAAAAGTCCTTTGTTTTCCATAGGTGCAGCAAGAATTCCGTTCGATGAATGCAAATCTCAAAACTGGTTTTGATTGACTAAAAAGCGTCTACTATAATAGAATTAAGTCATTGTGTTATTTCGCTACGGTACAGACAAAAAAGGCAATCATATAAAAAAAGCGGTCATTTATACAAAAGAAGAACACGGTATTCCGCGTGAAAAAATTGACAGCGATGCAATCTACATTATAACTCGTCTCAGAGATGCCGGAAGCAGGGCGTATCTTGTTGGAGGGGCAGTCAGAGACCTTGTAACCGGCAATTTACCAAAAGATTTTGATATTGTTACGGACGCAACTCCATCCCGGATAAAAAAACTATTCCGCAACTCACGTATAATCGGCAAGAGATTCCGCATAGTTCATGTCGTATTCGGCGCAAAAATTTTTGAAGTCAGTACGTTCCGCTCCATCGCAGAAGGCTCGACCGGCAACGACTTTGGAACGATTGAAGAAGACGTACAGCGGCGCGATTTTACGCTGAATGCCCTCTACTACGACCCCGTTCAAGAGCAGGTTATCGACTATGTAGATGGAATGCGCGACATAAAAAAACACGTTTTACGCCCCGTCATTCCGCTGGAGAGGATTTTTACCGAAGACCCCGTGCGGATGCTGCGCGCGGTAAAATATTCCGCAAAAACCGGCGCGCGAATGTCCTTTGCGCTTCGGCGAAAAATCCGGCATTCGGCAAGTATGCTCTCAGAGATTTCATCTTCCCGCCTCACCGAAGAACTTTTAAAAATCATCAACAGCGCATGCGCGCAAAAAATCGTTGCCGAAGCGCTTGCCACAGACCTTTACATGGCGCTCCAGCCTGCCGCAAGCGCGCTTATGTACGGCGACAGAAATTTTGAGCGCAATTACATGGAAAATATGCAAAGACTCGATGAATTGACTGCAGCAGACCCCGACTCGCGGCTCGGACAAAAGCTCGTCTTTCTTATCAGAGATTTTATATTCACGCTGACTGACTGGCAAAAAGAAATTGAAAATCAAACGTCCCCGCGTGAACTGTACGGACGCACGTGGCGCGAATGCCGCAGTTTTGTTCTCCCCATGAATCCACAGCGCACAGAACTTGAGTACGCGGTCAAAAGCGTACTGCAGGAAATCGGCATACCAGTAAAGACCTTACGGCGCGAACGCCTGAGAATGCAGAAAACCGAACACGCACCGTATTAACGCAGGAAAGGAAAGAAAATTATGTATGAAGCGATTGTAATCGGAGCCGTTTGTTTTGCCGTCATCGGAATTTTTCATCCGCTGGTCATAAAAGCCGAATATTATTTCGGCGCAAAGATATGGCCGCTCTTTTTGGCGGCGGGTTTAGCCTTTATCGCCGCGTCGTTTTTTATCAAAATCAATATCATTGTAAATGCGGCGCTCGCAATCACCGGATTTTCCAGCTTGTGGAGCATTTTGGAAGTCCGTGAACAAGAAAAGCGCGTTGAAAAAGGCTGGTTTCCCAAAAATCCGAAAAAGAAGCCTGCAAAGAAGAACGAATAAAGCGCCTCCCGCTGACCGCTCATACGCCCGCACACCGTCTTACGCACGACAAGCCTCCCTCCCCTGATGGAATAGTGTTTTTCTCGCAAGGGAAATTGCGTCCGCAGCGCAAAAAACTTCCTCTTGCGCGGAGAAATTTCCCGCCGCCAGCGCGTTGTTTTCGCACGCAAAAAAAAATCGCAGTCGCCGCGATAAAATGCACGCAAAACGCTCACACAGCCGGAACATTGTTTCCCTCGCTGGAAATTGTGTCTGCCAAGTAAAAATACTTTCTCTCGCATGGGAGAGCAATGTCTGCCGCGGCAAAACAATTCCTAGCGGGAAACCGTGTTCACCGCGCC
>CAUTOZ010000022.1:0-26090 GCA_963539635.1 uncultured Treponema sp. | reverse complement strand
TTCAAAAACGACATTCTGCTCGATTTCGTCCTTGCACCGCGGACTGTCGTAACGTAGTTTCAACCGTTTACGGTGTTTGCAGTCCGCTCATTCCCGAACACTCTTTATACTGCGAACCGTTTACAGGCGGTGCGGCGGTTTTCTTTGCAAAGCAGAAAGTGAGACTTGAAGTCATAAATGACATAAACGGCGAACTTATAAACTTTTATAAAGTGCTGCAAGACGATTTTCCCGCATTGCAAAAAGAAATCTGCGCAACCCTTCACAGCAGAACAACGCACCGGCACGCGCAGGTTGTTTATGAGAATGAGGACAACTGATATTCTACATGTATTGTTTACGAGGTGTGTCGTCCTATCAAGTTTTGCAAATGCAAAACTTGCCATTCGACTTCTGACTATTAAACGCGCATGGGCTGTTTGGACGCTTGCTAATATGTCATTTAATAACACGCTTAATACCGGTTTTTCCCACAGCACAAGCGGAAAAATAACCCGTAAAATCGTCTCAAAGCGCAGCCAGTTTACTGAAGAACTTTGTCAAAGAATAAGCGGAACACAAATTGAATGCCGCAGGCGGCAGAGAATAGAGTTTGACAGACGAAATGTAGTTACCGCCTTATCAAGTTTTCCTTATGAAAACTTGCGAAAAACGATATATAGTAGGTGATGCAATCACAAACCAATGCGCACCCAGAACCTCACAACCGGTTTTGCGTAAGTAAAAGCGGGGCGGACTGCAAGTACCGTAAACGATTAAAACTATGTTGCAGCAGTCCGCACTTACCATTCTTTCAAAACTGAAGGGAAAATTTCTGTTAAGTTCCTATCGGAATGAAGCCTTATCGCAGGCGGTAAATCTGCATGGATGGTATCAGATTGAAATTAAAATGAAGACCAATCCATCGGGAAAACAGCAAGTGCATACAAAAATTGAAGTATTGACCGCAAATTATCCTATCGGCATTGATACGGAAGAATTAAAATTGTTGTAACGGGTTTTAAATGATACGAACACAAACGATTATAAAAACTATCCAACTCCGCGGATAAGCGCGCGCCCGCTGTGCGTGTCGGCATAAAAGTATCTATAGAGTAAATCCTTTTCGACTGTCGGTATTGAACAGCCCGGCACATCACACAGCGGTTCGGATAATCTTACATCGTAATATTTGCCGCGCATATACGTCTTTAATTCGAAACTATTTTTTTATAGTCAAAGCGTTTGTTTTGGGGAGTGCGTCCCCGCAGGCATTACGGTTGGACTGCGGTGGCGCAATTCCCTGCGGATAAAAATCTGTCTGCCGTTTTCAGCTGCCGCCTTTCCAGTCAATTAAATCTTTTTCGACTTCCGATGCGATAACTTCCCCTGGTTCAAAGTTCCTCCTAATGCATAAATCACCGATACAATGCAATCCTCCCGTTGTTGACTTTTTATATGAGGAATGATAGAAACGCGCCGTTACCGCTTTTATGGCAGTAAAAACTTCAAAAAAACACATTTACGAGGTTAAAATGAAAAACTTTGCAAAAGTATGTATATTGCTGAGCATTACAGGAATGTTTTTTTCCTGCGCAAAGGCTCCGGTTTACAAAGACGGAACGTATACGGCGACCAGTGAAAAGGACAACTGGGGAGGCTGGGCGGATATTTCAATTACGGTCAAGGATAAAAAGATTGTTGACTGCACGTTTACTGCCTATGATAAAGACGGCACTGTAAAAGATAAGACGTACGGCATGGAAGACGGGCAGATTAAGAATGCCGGAATCTACAAATTGGCGCAGGCTTCCGTTGAAGGCGGTCAAAAATATCCGGGAATCCTTTTGGAAAAACAGAATATCAACAAAGTTGATGCAGTCAGCGGGGCGACTGTTTCGCACCGGCTTTTCCAAGATGCGGCAAAAAAGGCTTTGAAAGACGCCGTTGAGTAATGGTTTTGACGTTATGGATAAACTTGACACCGTTACGCTTGCAAAATTAAATATCCAGCGAAAGCCGTTCCGTTCAGCAAGCCTTGCGTTTTTGACGTTTGCGCTTGCCTTTACGCTCTTTACGGGAAGTTTTCTCGTAAAGAGTCTAAAAGAAGGACTTGCATCCCTTTCCAATCGGCTGGGAGCGGATATTATCGTTGTGCCGCAGGGCTACGACAGCAAAATTGAAGGCGCACTGTTACGCGGCGAGCCGAATAATTTTTATTTTGAACGTTCCGCGCTTGATGTCGTGCGAAATATTGACGGCGTAGAAAAGGCAAGTCCGCAGCTTTTTGTTGCGACGCTTTCCGCCGGCTGCTGTTCATTTCCGCTGCAAGTTATCGGGCTGGACTTCGAAAGCGACTTTTGCATTCTTCCGTGGCTTAAACAGCACGTCAAATTTCCCTTAAAAGAAAATCAAATCATCGTCGGCGCGAATATCGTTGGCAATTACAATTCCGAATTGAAATTCTTTAATCAGCCCTTTGCGATTGCAGGCAGACTGTCAAAAACGGGCATGGGATTCGACAATTCTGTGTTTATGAGCGTGCAGAATGCGAGAAGGCTCATCAAAGAATACGAGCGGATTGTACAGCACCCCGCTTCCGACAACGAAAATCTTATTTCGAGCATTATGGTGCGCGTTTCGTCCGGCAGCGACATTATGCAGACCGCGCAAAAAATCAGAAATGCGTTTAAGGGGCAGCAACTGTATCCGCTTGCTGCAAAAAATATGATGTCAAACGTCGCCTCCGCAATCGGAAGTCTGTCGTTTTACATCTATGTTTTGACGCTTGTCCTCTGGATTTTGACCTTCCTTGTATTGTTCACAGTTTTTTCTTCTATTATAAACGAGCGCAAAAAAGAATTTGCGATGATGAGGATTTTAGGCGCACCGAAGAAAAAACTTCTTTCGCTCGCGTTTACGGAGTCTCTTTTTATAAGCGGCGGCGGGGCAGCGGCAGGTTCTTTTCTTGCGCTCTGCGTCGTCCTTTTATTTAATCAAGCGTTCAGCCAAGCGCTCAAACTGCCGTACCTCCGTCCTCGTGCGCTTTGGATTTGCGCCTTGTTCGTTACGGTAACGCTGCTCGTTTCGGCGGCAGGACCTGTTGCGTCTCTTAAAATGATGCGGCAGTTTTCAAATGCGCAGGACGCTCTCAACGCGCGGGAAGAATAGGGACGAGTAGAAAAATCGGGGAGAGCGAGCGGGCGGCATCTTCGTTCTGTCTTTCAAACAGTATTTTACCGCCCAGCCATTAGCCATTTCCCTGTCCCTGCGCTATAATGCGCCATGCTCAAACGAAAAATTGCGATAAACGGCGAACCGTGGTGTAAAAATTTAACGGGAATTGAACGGCTTGCACGTGAGGTAACGGAAGCGTTAGATTCCCTTGTTCAAAAAGATGAAATGGAACTGGTTGTTCCCTCGAACGCGCGCGGTCTTCCGCCGCTCAAAAACATAAAAATCGTGCGTCTCAATCACGAAGCGAAAATCTTTCCGGTTTGGACGCAGATTGTCTTTCAAAGTTACCTCATTCGGCACCGGTTGATAAGCCTTGACTTTTCAAATACGTGCCCTGTCCTTGCGCCCGGCATCGAATTCCTGCACGACATTTACTGTCATCTCTATCCTGCGGATTTCAAAACGCGGCGGGAAAAACTTATTCGGCTCTACAGCATCCTTATGTATCGGACTATTGCCCGCCGCGCCAAACGGATAATTACTGTCTCCGAACACGCAAAAAAGACGATTGTCGACGCATACGGCGTCAAGCCGGAGCGCATTTCCGTAGTCTACAGCGGCGTCGGACAGTACGGAGCGGTCAAACCCGACTTTTCCGTGTTTGAAAGACTAAAAGAACTTGAGGAAAAGCCGTTTTACTTTACGCTTGGCAGTCTCTCGCTCCGCAAAAACCTGCAGTGGATTGGTGAACATGCCGCGCTTTACCCCGGCGAGACTTTTGTCGTCTCCGGAAAACCGCTGAAAAATATCGTTCAGCCGGAATTTGAAGCGTTTACGCGCCTTCAAAATGTGATTTTTGCAGGGTACTTAAATGACGGCGAAGTCAAAGCGCTCATGCAAAAGTGCCGCGCCTTTATCTTTCCCTCGTATTTCGAAGGATTCGGAATGCCGCCGCTCGAAGCTTTTGCTGCAGGAGCGCAAGTGATAATTTCTAATGCAGCGAGTCTGCCGGAAATCTACGGCAGCGCCGCACACTACATTGACCCCGATAATCCCCATGTTGACTTAAACGCGCTTCTTGCTGAAAACGTTGCCTCTCCCGCCCCGCTTTTGGAAAAATACACGCTCAAAAATACCGCCGCACGATTGTATCAAGCAATTTGTGAAATCACTGCGGGCTGACGAGCAGTAAAACGCAATTTGAAAGATTTTACGAGATTGCCGCCTTCCTTGACTTTTGCGAGAGACAGAACTCTAGGAAGGATATTTTTTTGAGGCGGGATACTGTTTTTTTGAGGGAAAATACGCGGCGAACGGAGAGGGGACGTCCGTTTCGTTTAGCGGCGGAAGCGCAGGTTGCGGGCGTACACTCCGCCTGCGCCCGATTGAAGCGGAAAAGGCTGAACGCCGTTGGAGCGGAAAGCGGATTACGAACGCCGTCTGCGCCCTTCCTGCAATGGACTTAGCAATTGAGCCGTTTTGACTCCCTGCTGTTGCCGGTCTAATTACGAATAATTCCGCATTACGAATTAAATCTTATTGCTCCGTCTACAAACCTTAGGTTCCTCAAGTTTTGCGCAAGCAAAACTTGGAAGGGCGGCGAACAGTTCAATCTTTTAAACTCCGTAACAGCCGCCCGCCCTAATACATCACCCTCCTGTCCTTCCCCGTATTGCCGCTGCCGCAGTTCGGGCAGCAGGGTTTTACGAACGCGTCAAAAAACCCTTTGCTTTTGGCGCGGAAGGATTTACCGCACGCATTGCAGCGCATAAGGACGCTGTCTCCTGCCTGCGGCGGAATAACGGAAGTCGCTTTCATATATGCCTCCAAAATCATTGATATACGAATAGTCAGGTAAAAAGATTACCACAACATTTCTTGTATTCCTATAGAACATATTTTTAATTTCAAGATATTTTTTCAGTCGTCTATAAATATTTGAGAGAGCACTCTCCGTTTGCTAGTGTACGTGCATGGATATTGAAATCATTGCCAAAGTAGATAAAGTTTCCGAACGTATCCAAAAACTCAGACACGGGCGGTGTATGAGTCAGATGGATTTGGCAATCGAAGCGGGAATTTCACAGGGTTTCCTTGCAATGATAGAGACTCGCCGCAAAGTCCCCACGATTATGACGATTTTTAAGCTTGCAAAAGCCTTGAACGTACGCACATCTGTTTTGATGGATGACGCGAATACCGACCGCGAGCAGATAAAGAAAGAAATTATAGATCTTATCCAAAAGCGACTGTAATTGCGCGTCAAACAGGAATTTTATTCAAGCGACTGGAAAAGGCAGAATCGAAGCGCATTCGCGCAAAATTTCTCTGCTATGGAACGTATTACACTCACTGCTGCCCGTAATCAAATATCGAATTAAGGGCAGCCATCTCATTCTCGCGGAAAAAAACATCACCTGCAGCGGCTCGTCGGTAAATTCCTCGTGTTCGTCAGCCGGAAAAAACGCAACGCCGTCATGTTGATTGCATTCGACACCATACAAATAGCCCTCCCAAGCAGAATGGCCGCCGTCTGCATTGCGCTCTTAAAAACCGCTTTTCCACCTTTGCCGCTTTCACGCTCTTCGCTTTCTACCGACTGGACAAGTATATTCCCTGCGTTGATTACGGTAAGACCTGCATTACCAATCGCATCCCAAACCGCGTTCATGATAATTTTCCGCTTCATTCTTTTTCCTATTGTATCCTCTATGATAAGTGCGCACCGCGCGTCGTTCAGCGCATGACAGCACTTTTCAACAGAATTTGCCTGCCAGTGCCGCCATTTTCGACTAAAATACGATTTTTCTCATCACACGGACTTTAAGAAAAATTCCCTTCCGTTTTCGCATAAGTTTCTTCGCCGGTCCGAGCAGCGATACGGTCATTTACCGTCATGCCGCACGCTTGTTCAGCAAATTTGAAAAAAACGTCTTTGATGCGGCATACGTTTTCTTCAAGTTTTGCAGACCGTTCCGCCCATTCGGCAGGCGCTTCCGCCTTTTTTGAAGAAAGCGCGGAACGGTCGATACGGGCAAAGCGCTCAACTATTTTGCGCTCGTTTTTCCCCGCGCAAAAATATCGCGGTAGTTTTCCTGCGCACTTTTCACTGCCTTGGTATTGAGAGACTCCGCACCAGCCGCATATGCGTCTTTGCGCTCCATATTGCAGTCTTCTGACTGAGTGTCTGGAGCGCTCTCTTCGTCAGTGCAGCCGCTTTCGTCATCTTTATCATCGAAAAAACTATCGTCCGAATCATCGTCGTCCCAAAATCCGAACAAATCCAAATCATCAAGCACCCCTGATTCCGAAAGCGCTGCTGCTCCCGCGCTGCAACTCCGTTTCCACGCCTTTTACTATGCGCCCTCATAAAAACAATTTCTAATTCCCGCATGATTGCCAACGCCGCACGACTTTCCCTGTTCCGCCCGCACGAGAATAAAGGCGTTTGGCAGGCGTCGGAGGGAGACATATGAAAGATGGAGATGAGTGCCGCCCGCCGAACTTCGTTTTCCCTCGTTTTGCCGTTAGGCAAAACGGTAGCAGGCGGCGCACCGTAAAATCTGTCAAACTTCCGTAATAACCGCCTGCGGCTGCCTGCAATTGACACAAAAACGTAAAATATGAAATACTTTTCAAAGAAAGGAAGCAAAAGGAGAGGCGTAGTTATGGAAAACGATATTATAACGATTGAAGAAGTGGCGCAGTATTTGCGCGTGTCGGAGCGAACTGTTTACGATTGGGCGCAAAAAGGTGAAATTCCTGCGGGGAAGATCGGGACGGCGTGGCGGTTTAAAAAATCAGACATTATAAATTGGGTAAACGAGCGGCTTTCTGCAAACGACGCAAAACGGAAAAACGAAGACATTACAATCAAAAATATTTTGACGCCTGAACGCGTCCTTTTTATTCAAGAAACGCAAAAGCGCGAGGCACTGCGTACGCTTGCAAAAGCCCTTGCCTCCGCCCCGCAGGTCAAAAAATCCGACGAACTTGTTACGGAAATGCTCAAGCGGGAAGACTTGATGTCAACCGCCGTCGGACGCGGCATTGCGCTTCCGCACGTGCGTTTATCGTCAGTTTGCGACCTCGTGTGCGCAGTCGGAATATGCAAAACGCCGCTTACCGATTTTCAAACGATAGACGACGTTCCAGTCAATTTGCTTTTTATGATTGCCGCTTCATACAATCAGCATTCTTATTACCTGAAAACGATTGCGTATTTCAGTGCAAAACTCAAAGACACAGCGCTCCGTACTTCGCTTTTAAATGCCGCTTCTCCGCTCGACGCGTACAATCTTTTACAAAAAGATGAATAGCGTTACGGCAAGAGGACGGAAAACCATTTTGCCGTGTCGGACATATCTTCTGCAATAAGACCGGGTTTTATTCCTTTGGCAGTCGTCTCGCCCAATAGAAAATCCGTTCCGCCTGCGCTGATTTTAGCGCCGTCGGATTTAATGTCTGCGCCGTAGACGGCATGAGCGTATTGCGGCGAGATAAAGAGCGCGGATTTTACGCCGTAATGCGTTAAAAGGACGCATAAAAGGAGAGAGCGGCTGTCGCAGTCGCTGCCTTTGCCTGAAATGCAGTCGATAAGATTTGTAAAATCCGAATCGTTGAGCCCGCTCCGTTTGTATTCAAAGCCCTGCACCCAGTCGAGTAAAATCTCGTTCAACGCTGCATCCGACAAGGCTTTTTTCTTTTTGCCGCCGGTAAGAGCGGCGCGTATGCTTTCGGCTGTGTTATGCAGGCGGCCGTAGGAATCGCGGAAAATCATGCGATAATAGCGCTCCCATGCTTCTTTCCATTTCGGGTGCCCTGCGTACAACTTTAAGACGTCGTATTCGCAGTCAACAACAAACTGCGCCGCCTCGCTATCAATTAAATCAATGCTTGCCGCAGCCTTTTTCCCTCCGATTTCAAGTGCGCACTTTTTTTCGCCTTCTTTTGGGTACGCGTAGGCGGTAATAATGCCGGGCGTATCCAGTCCCCCTCTGCCGACTGCAAGAGAATTGACGGTCGAAACGATAAATTGATTACAGCCGTCGTATTTTTCTTTATCAACGTAGCACAAAAGCACAAGAATTGCGTTTTTTTCCGGCAGCGCGGCAGCAACGCCCCAGCCTTTGCTGGGAACGTCATTTAAAGTCATTTCAAAATTGACGATGGCAGATGGAATGCCGCCCCATGTGAACGATACAGTTTCGTTGTTTGAGCCGAGTTTTTGAATAGAACCGGTCAATGCTGAGCCGGGATTTGCATAGACCGAATCGGAATACAGACGCAGCACCAACTGAACGGGAAGACCTGTATGCGTAAAAAGATAGGATTTTCCATCCTCCGTGTGTCCGGAGACGGCGTAACCTTCCGGAATATCAAGCGAATAGCCGAATTCGGGGTCAACGACGGCTTCCGCAGAGACAAACAGCGGAATAAGCGCCGAGAAAAAAAAGCAGACGGCAGTAAAAAGCGCCGTACGGATTTTAGAATAAGTCATACGTCCTCCGGTAAAAATGACGAAACCTGTTCCAAAATAGAACTTTTCGGACAGGCTTTATGGGATTTTCGGCGGCGCGTGCAGTCACGTGCGCGCCTTATAGTCTGTGCGGGCTTTGCACAAAGAAGCCGCGTGTTTTATTATGTATCGGATGAAACTCATACCCATTGTATACGAAAATGACGAAGTGCTTATCGTCAACAAACCATCAGGCGTTGCCGTACAAGGAGGGACGGGAGTTGCGCACCCGCTTGATAATGCGCTGCCTCTCCAAGTCGGTTATCCCGTTTTTCTTGTCCATCGACTGGATATGGATACGGCGGGACTGTTAATTGTCGCAAAAAGTTCCGCAGCCGCGGCAAAATGGACAAAATTGATAAACGGAAAACTCGTTCAAAAAGAATACGCTGCCGTGTGCGCGGGTCATTTTCAGAAAAAAAGCGGCGCAATACGAACATGCGTCATTCAAAAAGGAGAGGCAAAACCTGCCGAAACCGTTTATTCGGTCATAGAAGAAGCCGCTATCGACTGCGGCGAAGAAAAACTTGCCGTAAGCCTTGTGCGTTTGGGCTTAAAGACGGGACGAATGCACCAACTCCGCATTCACCTTGCCTCTCTTGGACATCCGATTATCGGCGATGACAAACACGGAAACTTTGCGCTCAACAAGCGCTTAAAAAAGTCCGCCGGCGTAAAACGCCTCTTTCTTGTCTCAAACAAACTTTCCCTTCCCCTCAACGGCAAAACCGCCGTTTTCCAAATTCCTCTTCCCGACTATATGGAAGACTTTATCAGTAAGATGGCAGAAAAAAATCGCGAACAGTCGAACAGGGATTGAGGAAGGCAACGGAGGCGCTGCTCGCGGCAAGTTTACAGAGTCACCTTGCCGCCGGACGGAGGACTTTATTTTTGGTTTTATCGGAGTTTTAATGGTAGGGGGCTTTTGACTGCAAACTTGAGAAAAACGAGGCTTGCGGCAGCAGTGCTGCAGAAAAAAGCAGGGGCTGAGAGGGCGCTGCCGCCTAAACAAAAGACTTTACAGAGGCGGACGAAGATACTAATCAACGCGTGCCGCAGCATATCGTCTACGTCGGCCGTAATGCAGACTCTACGGCAGGCAGCCAAGGCACTTATTCCCTTGTGTTGGTCAAGCACTGCTTTCCGCCGCCTGCCGAACTCCGCTCCCTCGTTCAAATGCAGTTTCCCTCCCATGCAAATATTGCTGCCGAATACTCCTTTTCTCTGTAAGATTATCCACAACCGCATGATTGTGGATAATTTCGTGTGGGCGGGGCAACTTAGTTATGTCTTTCAAATACCTTTTTTACCGCCCGCCAAATCACTTAAGCGTTGCCAAACTCGCTGTTTGCAGTCCGTATAATTCCCCCGCCGATTATAACGCCGTCTTTATACAACACCGCCGACTGTCCGGGCGCGACTGCTCTTTGCGCTTCGTCGAACGTAATGCGGTATGCGCCTCCTGCGCTCGTTTCTCCGCCGGAGGGCAGGGGTTCTACGCGGCAGGAGACGGATTTGGAGGCAAGGCGGATTTTTACCTGCGCGGAAAACGCTTCCTCCGGCGCGACGCCGGCAGGCCACACAAAGTCGTCGGCAATTAATGAGTGCGCGTTTAAGGCAGTGCTTTCGGCGAGTACGACAAGGTTTTTAGCAGCGTCGATGGAATGTACGTACAAGGGACGGGATGAACTGACGCCGAGTCCGCGCCGCTGGCCGACGGTGTAATGTTCAATGCCGCGATGTGTGCCGAGTACGTTCCCGTCTAAGTCGATTATGTTGCCCGGCACGGACGGTAAGTCAGAAAAAATCAAATCATAATATTGCTCGGCAATAAAATCCTGACTTTCTTTCCGCTCCGCCGCTGAAAGGTTTAACTTCTGCGCTAAGTCGAAAACCTCGCTTTTTTCAAGTTTTGCAAGCGGAAAACGCACTTTTTCAAGCACGGTCGAAGGGATGCGGTACAAAAAATAGGTTTGGTCTTTTGCTGAATCGGCAGCGGACGCAATCATGCACGGACGCTTATCCGAATTCCACAAACCGGAGACAGGACGCACAATCCGCGCATAATGCCCGGTACAAAAAAAATCGAAGGCAGTGCCGGATTCTGAAAGTCCGTTCAACAGCGCACCGAATTTGACAGTCGAATTGCAGCGAACACAGGGGTTCGGCGTTCTGCCTGAACGGTATTCGCGTTTAAAATACTCAAGCACTTCGGCGCGGTACTGCGCTTTTACGTCAACAACGCGGTACTCTATTGAGTGTTCGGCGCAAAAGGCGCGGCATTCTTCTATATTTGTCTCTTCTGACGGGCCGTAACACGCGGCACGGAGCGTCTGTCCTTCCTTTAATTCAGGCATAAGACCGTCCCAGAGCGACATCGTAACGCCGATAACGCGGCAGCCTCGTTTTTGCAAAAGGAGAGCGGTCAACGTCGAATCGACGCCGCCTGACATTCCCACTGCGACAGTTTCGCCTTTTTCCGGCAGTCTTTCGTCGATACATTCCATGCTCAAAGTATATTGAAAAGCCTGCCGCCCCGCAAATGACTCAAAAGTGTCCCATAAAGTCTTTCCGGTCGTATACAGTCAAAACTCATTTTTCATCTGCAAAATGGCGCTTAAGCGGACTGTAAACGAAATGACACGTATAAAAGTCTATCGTTGACAGAAAAACTATTATGCCCTTGTTCCCGTTTTTCAGCCGCCAATGCCGTCCGCCTTGTAAAAAAAAGGAGCATAGAGTAAATTCGCGCAAATGAATTCTACAATATATGAAGTTGCAAAATGCGCGGGAGTTTCGACTGCGACTGTCTCTCACGTAATCAACTGTACGCGGTACGTAAGCGATGAACTCAAAGCGCGCGTTATGGCAGCGGTTAAAGAATTAAACTACAAGCCGAATACGGCGGCGCGGAGACTTCGCGGCGGAAACTCAAAAGCGCTTGGACTTATCGTTCCCGACTGCACCAATCCGTTTTTTGCAGAAACAGCGCGGGCAATCGACCGCGTGTGTTTTTCGCTGGGCTACAATATCATTTTGTGCAATACGGATAACAACGCCGCACATCAAGCGCACTATATCGATATGCTCATTTCAAAACAGGTTGACGGCATTATTTTTATTTCGTGCGGAACGCCGGACTGCGGCATTCAAAAATGCGAAACCGCCTGCATTCCCGCCGTTATCGTGGACAGAGACGCGAACATCGGCTCGGCAGACCGTATTATCGTCAACAATGAACACGGCGGATATGAAGCGGCAAAACACCTTATCGAACTGGGCTTTACGAAAATCGGCTGCATTTCAGGGCCGGAAGGCATTTCGTCAAGCATTCGGCGCACGGAAGGATTCAAGCGTGCGCTCACCGAATACGGTATTACGCTCGACGAAACTCTCTTTTACGCCGGAGACTTTCACTACAAGGGCGGAAAAGACGCATTCTTCCATTTTCAACGCCATAGGGACATTCCCGAAGCAGTGTTCGCCTGCAACGACATGATGGCGATAGGATTTATTCACGCGGCGGCGGCAAACGGCGTCGCCGTTCCCGAAGACGTTTCCGTCATCGGCTTTGACAACATCGAACTTGCCGCTGTCATCTCGCCTGCCCTTACGACTGTCGCGCAGCCGATTGAAGAAATCGCCGAAATTGCAACGCAGCGGCTTCTTAAAAGAATTGAATCGCGGGACGGAGAGGTAAAGCGCATTGTGCTTGAACCGCGCTTAATAATCCGCGAAACGTGCAAAAATACTGCGCAGTGCACGGGAGTATAAAAACGTCCGCCTTTATTTTCTCTGGTAAAATGTTTATCGGACCGGAAAATAACAAAATCCCGCGCTTAAACGGTGCGGGATTTTGTTATTTTCTGCACGGAACGCCGCAGTATTGCGTTGTCAAAAGACGTAAAACGGCAATCCGTGCGTATATCTTGAGCTGACGTTTTTGCGTTTCAGCGCTCAAATGTTTCCATTTGCTCGGTGATGAGCGGGATAAGCTGCTTTTTGCGGCTGACGACATCCTTTAAGAAATATACGTTTTCTTCCTTTTTGGGGAACGTAATAAACGGCAGGAAAACCGGATCGTAGGCGATAAGAAGCATACTCGAAAGCTGCGTTATATCCGTAATAAGGAGCGCAGAGAAGAGGGCCTTGTTTTCGGTACGAGCCTTTTCAAGTTCTTTTAGGAAGTCCGCCTTGCGCGTAAGGATTTCGTTGACGTCTCCAACTTCAATCTGGCTGACCGTAAACGTCGCTTTTTCTTCCTTATATTCTTTCATATCTTGATGAATGATTTCGCTTACTCCGCGTCCTTCAACTCTGCTTCCGGCAGTAAGAATTTCCGTTCCCGTCTGCTGAATATCGAGGTCGGTAATGTCGGAAAGATATGCCGCCGCACGCCGGTCAACGTCAGTCGTTGTTGCCGACTGCAAAATAAGCGTGTCGGAAAGGATCGCGCACAGCAAAATGCCTGCAATTTCCTTCGGGATAGGAACGCGCGCTTCTTGATACAGGCGCGTAATGAGCGTCGCCGTTGCGCCGACTGTTTTATTGATAAACGTTATCGGGTAGTTCGTGCTGAACATTCCAAGCCGGTGGTGGTCAATAACTTCTTGAATCTTGTAGTGTTCAACGCCGTCAACTGCCTGTGTCCGCTCATTATGGTCAACTAAAATGACTTCGATATTCGGCTCATGGAGCAAGTCGTGCTCGGAAATAGTGCCCAACACTTTGTTTTCATCGTTTACGACTGGAAGACAGCGGCATGGAGACGCTTTAATCATCGGGCGGATTTTTGAAACCGTATCCATCGGGTGGACTGCTGGAATGTCCTTGTCCGACATCAGAGAGACCGGCGTAGAATAGGTGATGAGAACTGCCGTCGCCGCCGTCGTATGTGGACTGATGAGAACGGAAACGCCGTTTGCCTTCGCTTGTTCACGAAGGTCTTTTTTTAAGACGAAGCCTGACGTGATTACCAAAAGTTTCACGTGTCCCTCGATACAGATTTTATGAATCGTTTCGCGGTCGCTGGTGATGACAACTTCGTTTTCACTTGAATGCTCGTCGAGAATCTTTTTGAACGCTTCTTCGCTTGAGCCGCCGATTAAAACGCTTGCTTTAAATATTGCGTCTTCGTCTTGCACGATAATAGGCTGCGCGTTGAGCGTGCGCATAACAAGGTTGACGCTCGTTGAAATTGCCGTTTTGTGTTCGGGATTCATAATCGTCAAAAGGTTTTGCGCGAATGTGCTGTAGTGCAGCATGGAAACGTATTTTCCGTCCTTATCGACGACAGGAAGCGCATTCGCTTTGCTTGCTTCAAGTTTTGCCAGCGCCTGCCAAACGCTCTGATCGTTTGAGACTGTTTCGCACTTGTCGCTCATGTAATACTGCACTTTCGGAATCAAATCGGGAATGTACTCAGGGTAGGGCACGTTGAATTTCTTAAAAACATATTCCGTCTGCGGCGCAAAACGCCCCGCACGCGCAGCAATATAATTTTTGTGCCCCTGTAACTGTTTTAACCGCGCATATGCCGCCGCTGCAACGCCGCAGTCCGTATCGGGATTTTTATGCCCGAAAATGTAAACCGTTTTTTCTTTACTCATATTTCCGTCCTGATAGTATAATTTTGTCCGCCCGACAGGCGGTCGTAAGCTGAATCAACAACCTCGCCGCAGAGCAGCAAGGTTGCTGTTCTCATACGGTGGTTGCCGTCGGATTTAATCTCCCTCATTACGACGCAAAGCGTCAGGGGATTAAATCCTCCGCACGAATAAAATGTAACAGTTTGCAAAATGTTTGTTAATAGCGGAAAAAACGCGGACAGGAAGAGGCGGAAAGAGATGTATTAACGTTCTTTTCCTCCTGCCCCGCCCGACTCTTCCCAATTATCACATCAGTTCCAACTGCAATTCAAGGCGGGAAAGGTCGGATGTTTGACCGGTTTGCTCAGCGTAGTTTTTTATCCAGCGGAAAAGAGGATTTTGCCATTCAGGGGCGTTTTGATAGTCGGCAATGAGAGCACAATACATCGCTGCCATATACTCGCGGACTGCCGCCGCATCGTCTTCGTAGAGTTCGGCGCTCTCTGAAAACAGTTTTTCGATAAACTGCTGCGCGTCGTCTGAGGAAAAAAAGTCATCTCCATTCATGGTGCTGACCATGTACAAGGCGGAGGCGACGCAGTTTATACTGTGCTGTTTTACGAATAAAACGCTTTCAGTAATTTCGAGGGCGCCGCGGTAAATTTCCGACAAAAAACGCTCTTTTTCTTCCGGCGGAATGTCGGTATCGGGAATGTCGGCAAAGGCTTGGCGCACGAACGCATATACGCCGCTGACAATCGCGACGTGCAGGCTTGGAACGCACAAAAAATGCGGATCAAAAAGGTGAATGAGTAAAAACTTAAAACCGCTTTTGTATTTGGGGCGGCGCGTCGTCGTCATGCAAAAACGATAGACGAATGCGGCGTTTGCATAAAGGCTTCCGATAAAGATTAAAAAGTATGAGCAGAGTTTTCCCGCTGTGTGCCGGTTGAGCTTTTTAAAAAACATACTGATGACGCGGAGAAAAAGCCCCACAAAGTCCGAGTACGCTTGAATTTTGTTTTTTACGAACGGAATTTTTTCATCAAGCGAATGGTCAACGAAAATGACGGGAATTTTTGAAAGACGGAATTTTTGTTTTTGCTGGAGTACAAAAAAATTATTCCACACATTGCTTAAAAAGTAGGAGCACGCCTGTTTCGTCGCTTGGTAAAACGGCATGGTAAAAAAAGGCTTTATCGCGGAGAATTTTTCCAACGGTTTTCGATATTTTATTTTATTTGCAAAGTCCCTCACAGTTCTTCTTCCTGTCGCAGTTTGTCCAGACGTGCAAGCCGTGCCGTGTCGGGCGTTATGCACAGATTTTTTTCGTGCGTCGGAAGAACCGTGCCCTTCGGAGCGTTTTTTGCCCGTCTTAAATATTTTACCTGAGTATAATACAAATCCGCCTTTCCTGCACCCCGTAGTTTTGAATAATGAACGGCAAGATTGGCAGCGTCAAGGAGAATGTCAAGCGGAATAGTCTTTCCTGAGCGATTTTTAATAAACGCATAGCCGCCTGCAAAGTCGCGGACGTGGAGCCACAGATCGCTCCCGCGCACATGATGACGCAAAAGTTCGTCGTTTTCTTCCGCCGTGCGCCCGACAAGAATGTACCAGCCGTCTACCGTGTAATCCAAACCCGGATGCGCCTTTTTTATTTTTTGCTTGGGCGTCAAACTGCGGCGTAACCGCTGTTCGATTTTGACAGGATTTTCTTCCTTTATAAGGGAATTGTATTGCTTTTCAAGGTGATTGAGTTTTGTTTCAAGGATTTCAATATCATGACAAAGATTTTGCGCGCCCGATTTTTGCTTTTTATAAGTTTCGTAGCAGAGAGCGGCATTTTCCTGAGGACTTTTTTCAGGGTCGATGAGAATGCGGATTGTTTTTCCGCTCGTATAATCCGTGCACTCCAAAAACTTAGATTTTCCGTCCCAATGGTGCGCGTTAGAAAGAATTAAGTCGCCGTGTATTTTATAGCGTTCGGCACGCGAAAAATCTTCCCGCTTTTGAACAAGACGCGAAAGCGCGCCTTCGATGCGCGTCTTTGCGCCCTCGTACCACTTTTGCGCTTGGGCGAGCAGGGCTTTCCGCGAAAGACTTGCAGCATATTCGCCGTACCATATGTCAACTTTTTGGTTGAAAGAAAGCGCTTCGCTGCTGCCGTTTTGAGCGCGAAAGTTCTCGCTGAGTTCCGAAAAGTCTCGAATCTGCCAGAGTTTTTCGCCGTCTCCGGCTGCCGCCGCCCGCTTTTCAGGAAGAATAAACGTTCCGCCTGACACTTCGCCTTTTGCAGGACGCCTGAACATCACGTCAAGAATCGTTAAGTCAGGACTGCACAGGACGACGTTCGCCGCATTATTCCATAAACGAATGAATAAGCGCAGCGCCCCGCTCCCGCACCGCAGTTTGAATTCGATGACGCGCTCAAGTCCAATTTGCGCAAGGCTTTCGATTTTTGCTCCCTTGATTTTCGACTTGAGGAATTCCATAAAACGCAGAGGCTTATCGTTCCGGCTGATTTTTCTTTTTGTCTCGTGAATGCGGCAGGCGTTTTGCGCAGTGCAGATAAAAACGGTTTTCGCCCCTCGTCTGCCGTAGGTGTACAGCGCAAGCGTATCGAATCCCGGCTGCACCACGTCTTGAATATACGACCCGTCAAGGTCAAGTTCGCGGATAATTTCATCGATTTCACGGCAGTTGAGCGACATGAGCGGATTATACACGGCGCGGGGAGACGGAACAAGCGCAGGGATTGATGGGGTAATGGGAAAGGAAAATTGTTGGACGGTAAAAACGGTATTTGAAAGAGACGGCACAGTTCCCGCCCGTTATGAGGAACGGAGTTAAGCGGACGGTAAAAATGGGTCTCTGCGGCATAACTGATTTTTCACCTCGTCCTGCACCAGTAAAATCAACGCCCCTGACGAAGCGTCAGGGTATTTCCCCTCTGCACGAATAAAACTTTTGAATAATTTGTTATTTTCGTGTATGCTTATAGGCAGCAAGAAATGCTAATGGAGGTATTATATGCACAGAACTTTGTTTAAAATGAATGCGGCGCTGCTTGCTGCCGCAGCGTTTGCGTTTACCGCATGCGGAAACACGACCACTTCGTCCGACCCCGGCGTCATGCCGATTGAAGACAAAACGTATACGGTAAACGGCGTAACCTTTACGATGAAAGCCGTACAGACGGTAAAAGACGGCGTTATCGGCAACAACGAACAGAAAGACAACAAAGAAGCTACCGTTAATCTTACTGCATACCGCATCGGCGAAACGGAAGTAACGCAGGAATTATGGGAAGCGGTCATGAAAAAGAATGACAGTCATTTTAAGACCAATCCTGCAAGCGGCGAGGAGCAAAAACGCCGTCCAGTTGACAGCGTTTCATGGGACGACTGCATAGAGTTCTGCAATACATTGACAACAGCTCTCATGGGAAAAGAGGAACAGGTTTATACTGTCTCCGGCGCGACCGTAACACAGAATTTGTTAAAAAAAGGTTTTAGACTGCCGACGGAAGCCGAATGGGAATGGGCTGCACAAGACGGAACGAAAAGAAACATATGGGCGGGAACAAACAAAAAAGAAAATCTCAAAGACTATGCATGGTTCGCAAACTCTGACGGCGGAGATGCGAATAGCCAAACTCATGAAGTCAAAAAGAAGAAACCGAACGAATTTGGACTATACGATATGAGCGGCAACCTTTGCGAATGGTGCTGGGATTCATTCGGCGATAAACCTTCGGCAGGCGGCGATGATCCGACCGGTCCCAGTGGTTTTTTTCAAGCAAAAGTATTAAAGGGAGGAGACTGGTACGATGACAATACATATGCAAAATGCTCTTTCCGGAATGAAGAAGTAAAAACATCTCCGTTAAAACTTTTCGGTTTAAGAATCGTGTGCCGTCCGTAAACGGGCTGCATTTATAAAACAAAAAAAACAAGCGGCGCGTGCAGAAAAATTATAGTCTGCACGCGCCGTTTATTTTTTTTGCGCGGGTTAGGCTCTGTCTATTCGTTTGTCTTGGGGATTATGAGGTTGAGCGTAATCCCGACCACTGTGGCAAGCGCAACGCCGCCGAGTTGGAACGTAAATCCTTCTCCCACGCTGAACTTAAACAGTCCGCCTCCGATGCCTATGACCATGATAACCGACGAAATCGTAAGGTTCCGCTTGTGCTTGTAGTCAACGCCGCTTTCAACGATGGTGCGAAGCCCGCTTGATGCAATCAAGCCGTAAAGGAGCGTACAGATGCCGCCGAGTACGGGGGTCGGGATAGTCTGAATGAGCGCGCCGAACTTGGGGCAGAACGAAAGGACGACTGCGATGACTGCCGCACCTCCGATAACCCACACGGAATACACTTTTGTAATCGCCATAACGCCGATGTTCTCTCCGTAGGTTGTGTTCGGCGGGCCTCCCCACAGGGCAGCCCATGCGGTCGCAAGTCCGTCTCCGGCAAGCGTCCGGTGCAGTCCCGGGTCTTTGGTAAAATCTTTTCCGACTACGGTGGAAGACGTAAGCGTATCGCCTAAGTGCTCGCAGATAGTCGAGATGGAGACAATAACAAAGGTCAGAATTGCCACAAGGTTGAATTTTGGTGCGAGCCATGAATAGCCGCCCGCTGCATCCCAATGAAGGAAGGGGAGACCAAGCGCGGGAGTATTTCGCACAACGTCGAAATTGATGATCTTATATGCCGGAAAGAAAAGTCCCATGATGAGAGTAAAGAGGTAACCGCCGATAAGTCCTATTAAAATCGAAATTGTGTTGAAAAAACCTTTGAGGAAGATTGTTGCAATGACTGCAATGCAGAGCGTTACCGCTGCAATGCTGATGAACACCAGCGAATATTCTCCGTTGTTGTACATCGCTTGATTTATCGCAACCGGAGCAAGCGACATTCCGATGACGATGATGACTGAGCCGATGACGACCGGAGGCAGGGCTTTGTCAATCCATTCTTTGCCGGAAAACTTGACGATTACCGCGACGGCGCAGTAGAAAAGTCCTGCGAAAATCGCACCGCCCATTGCGTATTGCGCGCCGTATGTTTGCGATATGGCGGTGAGCGCGGGAATGAACGCAAAAGACGAACCTAAAAAAGCGGGAACCTTTGCTCCAGTTACTAAAATGTAGAGCAAGGTTCCCGTTCCCGCCGTAAACAAGGCGGTGGAAGTGCTTAATCCCGTAAGCAACGGTACAAGAATTGTCGCGCCGAACATCGCAAATACGTGTTGGAAGCTCAGCGGAATCCATTTCGCAAGAGGCGGTTTGTCTTGCGGCCCGTAGAATTTGGATAAATCCATAAAAACTCCTGTAGTTTTTACGCCGCACAACCCGCTGCAGCCGCAGCAGGTCGTTACGGCTGTAAAGAAATTGCCAGAGTATACAGATTTTTATTTTCTTTGCAAATAGGTTTTAGAAAAAAAGAGCGAAAAGATTTGAGTTTCTTTGTTTTAATATAGACAGTATAAGAAGCGGCGCAAAAGTTAAAATGCAAAAAGCGGCATTTTACGGGGAGGAAGTTGTATTTCCCAAGATAAGATTGTTTTACACGTCGTATACGGAGGAGACGAGCAGACGAAACTTCTTTTACCCCACGTTTTTGTCCTCCGGCAAAACGCTGGTGAGCGGCGTACCGCAAAATCTGTAAACTACGTAGTAACCCGCTCGCCGACGTACTTTTTCCACGCTTTTTCAACGCGGGCGTAATACGCGGCTTTTTCGTCATCGTCGATGAACAGCGCTTTAAATCCTGCAAGAATGAGCGTTTTTATTTCTTCCATAGAAAATCCGCACACGTCGTAGAGTTTCCAGTATTCTTCGATAAGCGTCGTTTTAAAGAAAACAGGGTCGTCCGTATTCACAGTAACGAACAATCCGCGCTCAAAAAAACTGCGGATTGGGTGGTCTGATATTTGACTGACGATTTTTTTTGTAAACACGTTGCTTGTTACGCAGACTTCAAGCGGCAATTGCATTTCTTTGAGGCGCGTAAGCAGTGTTTCATCTTGGATTGACGTAATGCCGTGTCCAATACGTTCGGCGTGCAAGAAGTTAATTGAATCCCACACAGACTCAGGCCCCACGTCTTCTCCCGCGTGCGCCACAGCATGAAAACCGTCTTTATGCGCCAACTCGAACACCGCTGAAAAATCTTTCGCAGGCCCCTTCATTTCCGCCCCGCCGAGTCCTATGCCGATAATGTCCGCGCACGGATATTCTTTGAGCAGATTGTAGTTGCGCATTGCGTTGTCAATGCCGAACGTCCGCGACACGTCGAGCAGGAGTTTTATGATGATGCCGTGCTTTTCTTTGATTTCCGCAATCTTTTTGGAAAAAATTGCAATCATGTCTTTGTATTTAAAACCCTTGATGAGAAAGGTCGTCGGTGCAAAAAACGCTTCGCAGTACTTAATATTGTTTTTGACCAAATATTTTGAAAAGTCGTCGAAAATAAAGTTAAAGTCGTCAACGGACTGGAATAAATCCTGCACCTGCAAAAACGCTCTAATAAATCCGTTTAAGTCGTCATAGGTAAAAAGCGCTTTTGCGGCTTTTGCTGTCATTTCTTTGCCGTAGCGCAGTTTGTATAGTTTTTTGACGGTTTGGAGCGTACAAACCGCTTCAATGTGGAGGTGAATTTCCGCTTTCGGTATTTTTTTTAATATTTTGAAGAATTCGTCACGGCTTAATTTTTGACTCATTTTTTCTCCCGGCGCTGACACGTATGCTCTAGACTTGTTCTAAAACTTCCGTTTGGGAACAGTTTTCCTTTATTCGTCCGCCGTCCAACGCAGGAACGACTGCAAACGCCGCTAGTGTAAATTTTCGGCATTGAACGGCTAAACCTTAAAGATTTCGGCTTTAGGCAGACGTGCCGCCGTCATAAGCGCCGTTTCCCGCGCAGCAGCAGGATTCCATCGTCTGCGCCGCATCATAAGGACTCAGCCGGAAAATACACATCTTCGGCGGCACCTATCATTTTCAGCGACTTTTCCGTAAGAAAACTATAACTTCCATGACAAAGTCAAACTCCGTTTTTCAGTGAGAATATCCACAATTCTATGATTGTGGATATTCTCGTGCGGGCGGTGACTCCATTCCGTCTTTCAAACATCGTTTTCACCGCCCGCCGCCCCCTTGCCCATCTCCGCTGTTTTCGTTATACACTCTATTCAGTCGATATATGAACTGTTTGTAGTCTTTTAGCGATAAATAATCGTAATTTAAACAGGAAACAACCGTATTTGGAGAACCGTATGAAACGTAACAAACTCGTTGGACTTTTATCCGTCGGGGCTGCAGTCATTTTTATTTCGTGTGCGGATATGACACACAATCTGCTGGTACAGGATAAAACGCAGCCAGAGTCCGAGAAGCAAACTGAGCACGGCGGCAATTCGTCTGAGAACAAGGGCGGAAAAGCGGATTCAGAGCAGGCGCAAAAGCCGTTCGTCTCCGATTACGAAGCGAAAAAGCAAGAATTATTTAAGCGGCTTTTGAATGCGTGCACGCGTTTTGAAGAAACTGCGTCTGTCGGCGACCTTCATATCAGTTGTGCGGAAAACGGCGAGACGCGTGCCGAGCACAAAGCCTTGTACGCCGAATTTTTTGATCGCCATCCGTATATTTTCCATCTGCGGGAAAACGGAAGCATTGGAATCCGCTACAAGTCCGAGAATGAAAACGAAGTCAACGAATACATTTTTGAATATTTGACGAATAAAGACTCTTTCGAGACCGAATACAAAGAATTTGAGGAAGGACTGGAAGCGATGTATTCGGTTGTGCAGGAAGGCATGAGCGAAGCGGAACGCAGTTATGCGCTGTGCGCTGCGCTGGACAAAAAGACAGTGTATAAAGACGTGCACGGACTTTTTGATAAGGCAACTCCACGCGGGCCTATCGTACTCGGCAAAGCCGTTTGCGAAGGGTACAGTCTTGCCTACAAAAAATTAGTAACCGGCATAGGAATTCCTGCACAATTCGTATCGGGGCCGGCATCCGGTTCCGAAGGGCATATGTGGAACCGCATTCAAATCGACGGTCAGTGGTACAATATGGACGCAACGTGGGATGATTACGGACGCGCTTCGGCTGATTACCGCGCACACTGCAGGGGAAGCTATTTTTTAACATCCGATAACGTATTCTATGGGGTGCGAGGACACCTTGTCCCCAATCGCGATGAAGAAAAAGCCCTCAAGCCCGCCCTTAGCAAAAGCTATGACGACGACTCATACGTTTTTAGAAATCTCGCGAAAGATAAGGGAGAACTGCAATACCGGAACGGATGGTGGTACTATTTTTCATTTGCCGATTCGTCGCTTTATAAAAGCCGCTTTGACGGCACTCAAAAAGAGCCCGTCTACACAAAAAAGACTGCAAAATATCGGTCAGAAAACTCAAAGCCGCTGCTTGCTCGTGTCGAATTAGGGCAGACTAAAATCTACTTTATGGATTTGCAGGAAGACAGCACGCCGAACGCTTATGCGCTGTATTCGGTAAATTTCGACGGTACAGCCGTGCAAAAAATCAGGGATTTGCCTTTTGTGCCGGAAGTTCTGGTTCCCGATACCGACAAAGCTGTGTGCGCATACGGCATTGAAGCGCTCAAAGCAGAAGTAATGCTTTCAAAGATGAAAGACGCGTATTTCCATGGAACAGAAGACGTTGAAACGCCGCAAAGCGAAACGCGCGTGTGTTTTACAAATGCGATAAAGGAAGCAGAAGCCTTGCTTGCCGAAAATGCCCCTGATGCAGCGCGCGCCGCACTCCTTTACGAAAAACTGCACGCTCTTAGAAAAGCATACACATTCCCGATGACGAGCCGCACTTGACGACGGCAAAAACGGCGCTCTGAGAGTTCAGAGAGCGGCAAGAGCGGGTATGCGTTTTTCAAGTTCTATACAGCGGAAAGAGAGCGCTCCGCCGGACGCAGTTCTGGTATTTATGATGACGCATCTTTCCGTACCGGCAGTGCGGAAAGAGAGCAGGCAGGGAGGTATGCAGTGTTTTTTCCTCCTCGCGCGCAATTTTCACAGGAAGCATGCAGGTAAACTTGAGTCTCCGCACAAAAACGGTATTCGCGGGGCGGAAAGCAGCGTTAGATGAAAGCGCGCACCGTTCTTTTGTCTGCGGGAAAAACAACGACAAGCTCCGTAAATCGTTCAAACCGCGCGCACATTCCCGTCTTCCCTTATTCTTTTCATTCAATTATAAATCCGCTATTATCCGCCGCAGTGAAAAAGATGAAAACGCGTTTTATATTTCCTGTAATTATTGTATCGACTTTCTTTGCCGCTTCTGTGCTGTCATGCAAGCACAAGACGTTGCGCGCCGCGCATGGAAAAACGGCGTCTGCACGGGCGGCGCCGTCCGTACAGCTCTGGCATCCGTCGCCTGAACGGATTTGCATTTTGTTCGGTTACGGCTACAACAGCGCGGATTTTACAGCGAAAATGACTGAGGAACTTGAAGCCCGATACGGGAGCGCTGAAAGCGGCGGACTGATTTTGCCGCTTATCTTTCCTGATGACTTTAAGCGTGGCGGAAAATCGTTTGCGTCGGAGTTCGGCTCGCTTTTGGACGCGGAGGAACTGCGCGGAATCATTCTTTTGGGAGCGCCGGACGGAACTCATAAAGCGATTGCGCGGCTTCAAGATTCTTTTTGCGGGAACGTGCCGTATCCGGTCTTTTCGTTTTTTTCGCAGGACGATGTGCTTGCAATGGAAGACTCAGCGGACATTCTTATCGATAAAGCGCAAAAAGCCGAACTGGACGGCGTTGTAGAAACGGGGACGGAACTTACATTTGCAAAGGAAGTGCCGGAACTTTTGAAAAACGCGGCAGATGTCATCGCCTCATCAGATGCCCCGTTTGAAAAAAATGCAGGACTGCTTGCGCTTGCCGAGCGGCTTGCAGGCGGCGCAAAAATTTCCCGCTACACCGATACGGAGACGGGACTAGTTTCAGTCAATCATTTTGTTATGGAATAGAATATGAACGACTTACAGCCGCTTGAAAACGGCATTATCGGCTCTCAGCATGCGGCGGATGCGCTTGCGGCAAAAAAAGAAGCGCGCATTCTTCTTGTTTCCGACTCGCACGGCAGAAAAATTATCGACTTTATACTGGAACGTTTTGGGGAACATGTTGACGCTTTCGTTTTTACCGGAGACGGAGCGGGCGATTTTATAGAGTGTATCGATAAAGCGGAGGCGGATGAAAACTTTATGCGTGTTCTGCCGCCGGTTACGCTTGCTGTTCAGGGCAACAACGACGCGGGCGCATACCGCTCTTTTGCACTCGGAATCGTGCGTATTCCGAAAAGCGCGCTTTTTACTGCCGCGGGAAAAAAGATTTTTGTAGTCCACGGGCACTTGCAGGACGTTTACTCCGACTCACAGACGCTTTCGGCGGAGGCGGAACTGCTTGGCGCAGACATTGCCGTTTTCGGACACACGCACTGCCCCGAAGAGACGCGCGGCAAAGTCTATCTCGTCAATGCCGGAAGCTGCGCCTTCCCGCGCCGGCGTTCTCCGATGAGTTTTGCAATTATTACTATTGCACAAGGAGGACTTGATACAGTCTTTTACAAAATCGATGTAAGCCGCGGTTTGGAGTTTACGCCGTACATTCCAGAGCAGACGTGGGGTTAAGGACAAGTCAGGCGGTAAAACGGTATTTGGCAGACACAACGGAGTTGCCGCCCGCACGAGAATATCCACCCCCTTGTAGGGTGTGGATATTCTCGCAGGGAAAAGGGAGTTTGTGGTCGCGCGGCATTGTAAAACGGCGTCTTCAAGGGACTTAAAAAAAACACCGTTTCCCGCCAATTTTGTCAATAACATTTTAAAAATGTAGTCATAAATTTTCTAAAAAAATACTTAGACATAACAAAAAAGTAAGGTCATTTTAATAAACTTTTTTGTGTTTTTCCGATGGACGAAGTATGAATAATCAAGTGCAGAGCCGGATGGCTGCTATTGAGTTTGAATGATTTAGCCGTGCCCCATCCGCACAAGTTTGCTGCCGCAAACTTACCGATGACGCAGGATGATCAAGCGGCATTGCAAGACGAGGACGTTTCGTAGGAGGCGGCTTTGAAGTGGAAAGATATCGCATAGGAAGACAGCAAAACTGATAAGAATAGAACCGGTGTCTGTCTGGCGGCTAAAAGAGCATTATTTAAAACATGGAGAAACAGCTTTTATACACGGAAACACAGGGCGCACTCCCAAAAATAAACAGTTTGACTATAAAAAAATACTTTCAGATTATAAACTGTTTAAGGGAACACCGTTCGATTCATTTCGAGATGATTGTGAAGATTATTTAGCGACTCTGTGCAAATCCTTCTGTAAATTCCTAAAAAGTAGGTACAGTGGTAAAATAAACACAGGAGCCAAGTTATGGCAAAAGCAAAAACACCACCGCACAAAGTTGTAATGACAGAAGGCAAAAGCGAAATTATTAAAGCTTATGTTTTCAGAATACGACATCCAGTCAGTGCAGGATATTCAGGAAGCGCTGAAAGACCTTCTCGGCGGAACCATCAAAGAAATGATGGAAGCAGAGATGGATGAGCACTTGGGATATGAAAAATCTGAGCGTTCTGACAACGATGAATCGCGAAACGGTTACAGGTCAAAGACTATAAAATCAAGCATAGGTGAAGAGAAGGTTGAAGCTCCTCAAGACAGAAAATCAAGTTTCGGGCCGCAGGTCGTAAAGATATTTCCGACATCGCTCATAAAATCATATCAATGTATGCAAAGTGAATGACAACCCGTCAGATTTCAGAC
>CAUTOZ010000021.1:0-26264 GCA_963539635.1 uncultured Treponema sp. | reverse complement strand
CAAGGTAGCGCAGGTAATACCAGCAGCTGCCCGCCCATTGCGGCATCGTGTTCGTCTCGCGTTTGGCGGGTTTGCCGCACGCAGGGCAGGCGCAGTTTACCCAGTCGGTAATGCCTGCAAGCGGACTTTCGCCGGTGCCGGTCGGCTGGTAAGTCTTTACGTCGGGCAGCTCAAGCGGCAAATCTTTTTCGTCCAGCGGGACGGTGCCGCAGTCAGGACAGTGAACGAGGGGAATCGGCTCGCCCCAATACCGCTGACGGCTGAAAATCCAGTCGCGGAGTTTGTAGTTGACGGCTTTTTTGCCGATTTTCCGCTCGGAAAGCCCTTCTATCATCGCATTGATAGCGTCTTTTGTCGCGCGTCCCGTCAATTCGCCGGAGTTTATCGAATAGCCGTCCTTTGCCGAAGTGCAGACATCGGCAACATCAAACACGGAGGGGAATTTTTCTGCAAGCGACTTATACTCATCTTCATTTGCGGCAGCCGCTTTTAAGATTTCCGCGCCTTTTGTTTCGTCTCCTCCGGCAAGCGAGGCAATTTCTTCTTTCGTCGCAACGACTTTTACAATCGGCAGAGCGAATTTTTTTGCAAAATCCCAGTCGCGCTCGTCGTGCGCGGGAACCGCCATAATCGCGCCCGTGCCGTAGCTGGTCAAAACGTAGTCGGAAATCCAAATGGGAATGAGACGCCCATTGACAGGATTAACGCCGTAACTGCCGGTAAAAACGCCGGTCTTCGTTTTGGAAAGTTCCGTGCGCTCAAGGTCGGACTTTTTCGCCGCTTCTTTGATGTACGCATTGACGGCAGCCGACTGTTCAGACGTCGTAAGGCGCGGAACAAGCGCGTGCTCAGGCGCGATAACCATGTACGTTGCGCCGAACAACGTGTCCGCGCGCGTCGTGTAGACGGTCAACTTGTCGGAAGTTGCTTTTCCGTCTTTATCGGCAACTGCAAAATCAACTTCCGCGCCGGTACTGCGTCCAATCCAGTTTTTCTGCATGAGTTTAACGCTTTCCGGCCAGTCGAGTTCTTCCAAATCGTCGAGCAGCCGGTCGGCATACGCCGTAATTTTGAGCACCCACTGCCGAATCGTCTTATGCGTTACCGCAGAGCCGCAGCGGTCGCACTTGCCGTCTTTGACTTCTTCGTTGGCAAGCCCCGTTTTGCAGCTGGGGCACCAGTTTATCGGCGTGTTGCTTTCATACGCCAGTCCCTTTTTATGGAGCTGGAGGAATATCCACTGCGTCCACTTGTAGTAGTCGCTCGTGCAGGTTTCGATGCAGCGATCCCAATCGTAGCTAAAGCCGAGCGCTTTAATTTGCTTTGTAAAATGTTCGATGTTCGCATTTGTCGTCGTTTTAGGGTGCGTTCCGGTTTTTATCGCATAATTTTCCGCCGGAAGCCCGAATGCGTCGTAGCCCATCGGATGCAGCACGTTATAGCCGTTCATTCTAAGGTAGCGGCAGTAAATGTCGGTCGCCGTGTAACCTTCAGGATGCCCGACGTGCAGCCCCTGCGCCGACGGATAGGGAAACATGTCCAACACATAGGCGCGTTTTTCTTTGGGAACGGAAGAATCTTCAACGGTTTTGAACGTCTTGTGTTCATCCCAGTATTTTTGCCATTTCGGCTCGATTGTATCAAAAGGATAAGCCATTTTTACCTCGTTTAGGGAAATAATTTGGAGAAGTATATAACTTTTGAGGGAGATTTGCACCTGCGGGCGGAGGATAACGCTGTTTGAAAGACACAACGTAGTAACCGCCCGCACAAGAATATTCACAACGGCGAGTTGTGGATATTATCGCAAAAAAACGGAGTTCGGGGCAGGCGGAAAAACATTTGCGTGCAAAAAAGCGACTAGGGATACGTTTGGTATAAAAATAGTGTTTTCGACGGCAGTCAACTGCATTTGAAAGACCTGACGGCGTATCGCCCGCCGCTCACAAGCCTTTTTTCCGCCGGTTTTTTGCAAAAAAACTGGCAGCGGACGGAATATTGTTCTATCTGCCAAACTTCATAGCAAGGAGCCGCAGGGGATACGTTTTCCGGCAGCAAGCAACTGTATTTGAGA
Organism: uncultured Treponema sp.; assembly: GCA_963539635.1. Taxonomy (GTDB): domain Bacteria; phylum Spirochaetota; class Spirochaetia; order Treponematales; family Treponemataceae; genus Treponema_D. The sequence goes on along the minus strand of CAUTOZ010000021.1, from coordinate 24,190 downwards.
GATATAACAGCGTGCCGCCTGCACAAGTTTTTTCGCGAAAACTCCCATAAAATACAGTGCGCGGCGGGAACCCTTAGTAGAAGGAATGTATAAGTGGCGCCGCAAGGAGCGTGCATTTTTCGACGGCAGCAGCGTTGAGCGGCGTTTCTGTCCGCGCAAGATTTTTGTACCGCAGAATTCGTGAAAAATGACAGTTTGCAGGCGCTTCATCGGAAAGGTTTGTTTTTCGGAGGCGTTTTTTTATGGGGCGGAGGGAGAGTTGCATTTTCCAATGCGAAAGTGTTTATAGTTAATTACTTCAATAAAATAGAATTACGATTGACTGCTACAGCAAAAGATACATGGTACCTGACTCGCAGCGGCTTCGCTTTTAATACTCGCCGCAGACGTCAACTTCTTTGTGCCGCTTCAAGTCCATCCTCCTTCCTCGCCGCCCATTACAAATTATCAATTCCAAATTCCAAATTATCCTTGCTCTCCCTCAAAGAATCCCGTGCATATACTCCTCCAAAAGCACGGTAAAACACCCTATATCCAGTCACTTATGCGCACTAAAATGAGCGGAACAAGAGGCGAACGGGGCAAAAAGACCCGCAGAAGACTGTGATTTTAGTCTATGTATCATTTTGTCCCGAAACGGCGTTTGTATTCAATATAAGTGAGTGCCGGCTGCCTCAAAAGAAAAGAAAAATAATTTTTTATTTGTAATTCATTATATATTAACAAGATATACTTTTATAGTCATAAGGCGCGTAACTTGGCACGGGGTTTGCTTTTTAATAAGCATACAACTTAAATCAGGTGGAGGTTCCCCATGTTAAAAGAAGACAGTGTTCTTTCCATGTACTTAAAAGATATAAATAAGGTTCCGCTTTTGACGCGCGAAGAAGAATCGACGCTTGCCTTGCAGGCTGCGTCAGGCGACAAAGAAGCGAAAAACCGGATTGTCAATGCGAATCTCCGCTTTGTTGTAAACGTTGCAAAAAAATATCAGAATCACGGACTTGATTTGCCGGATTTAATCAGCGAAGGAAATATTGGACTTTTGACTGCAATCGACCGCTTTGAAGTGTCGAAAGGCTACCATTTTATTTCGTACGCTGTCTGGTGGATCCGGCAGGCGATTTTGAAAGCGATTTGCGAAAAAAGCCGCGCGATACGGCTGCCGCTCAACCGCGCCAACGAATTAGTGCAGATTGAACATGCGCGGAAGATTGTCGGCGGCAACAAAACCGAAGAAGAAGAATTGGCGGACGTTGCAAAAATGCTCAATATGAGCGTAAGTCATGTGCGCGAAATGGTAAATATTTCCCGCGACATGGTTTCTCTTGATGCCGAAGTCGGAAATACCGAGAGAGACGGGACGACGCTCGGAGATTTTCTTGTAGATACGACCGCGCCGCAGCCTGATGAAAAAGTTCTTTCCGACGCCATGTCTCACGATATCGAAGAAATGCTTAGCACGCTCAAACCAAACGAAGCGCGTGTGCTCCGGCTCCGCTTCGGGCTCAACGGCGCAAAGCCCCTGTCGCTTAAAGAAGTCGGCGACATCTGCAATTTGACAAAGGAGAGAATCCGGCAGATTGAAAAACACGCGATTATTCGTATGCAGCACCCGACCCGGAGCCGTCGTTTAGAAGCCTACGTCGCATAAAGCGCCTGCGAAAGCCTAATCTTTATCACGATTCATACATTCCTGCCGAACCACAATGCGGTTTTGCAGGAATGCTTTTTTTAAGCGCCCTGAACTTTTGCGAGGACTGCAAGACAAATGTTCTCTGAAAGACGGCTGCGCCGTTCGCACCGCGAAAACCGACTGGACGCGGTAAACTTGCACTTTTGAACGTGAGCGCGGCGATAGTTTTAACGCCGAGAGCCGATACAAATGCCGGGTCGAGCAATTACGCATTTCCTTTCCCGTCATCTTGTGATTTTTTTGCGCAATCCTGCTATAGTCCGAGCCGGAATGAATATGACGAATATTTTTACGATAACGCATGTCTGCAAAGGCTCAAGAGCGCGGACGGGCGTTTTGACGCTGCCGCACGGAACGGTGAAAACGCCGGTTTTTATGCCGGTCGGGACGGCTGCGACGGTCAAGGCTGTGTCAAAGGACGAACTTACCGATATCGGCTTTGAGATAATTCTCGCAAATACCTATCACTTGTTTTTGCGTCCGGGCGCGGATTTAATTCAAGAAGCGGGAGGCTTGCACGGTTTTTCGGGCTGGAAGCGCAATTTTTTAACGGATTCTGGCGGTTTTCAAGTCTTTTCGTTGTCCAAACTGCGGAAAATTACGGAAGACGGCGTTACGTTTCAAAGTCATATCGACGGGAGCCGTCATCTTTTTACGCCGGAGAGCGTCGTTCAAACGCAGGCAAAATTCAATTCTGACATTCAAATGCAGCTCGACGTGTGTTCCAGCTACGGCGCCGATAAAAAAGAAGCTGAGCGCGCGCTTAAAATGACTTCAGCGTGGACGCTGCGCGCAAAAAAGGAATGGGAAAAACTGCGCGGACACGGCTATGAGGGAGTCCTTTTTCCGATTGTACAGGGCAATTTTTTTGAAGACCTCCGCGCCCAAAGTGCAGACTTTGTTTCTTCGCTTGATTTGCCGGGCATTGCAATCGGGGGCTTGAGCGTCGGCGAGCCGCCTGAAACTTTTGCGCAGTTTACGCAGTTTACGCTCCCGCTTTTGCCGGAAGAAAAGCCCAAGTACATTATGGGAATCGGGACGCCCCAATACATTCTTGAAGCGGTTGCAAACGGCGTCGATATGTTCGACTGCGTACTGCCGACTCGAAATGCGCGGAACGGCTCATATTTTACGAGAAGCGGTATGCTCAGCATCAAACAGGAACGCTTTGCCCGCGATTTTTCTCCGATAGACCCCGAATGCACCTGCAAAGTCTGCCGCACGTATACGCGCGCCTATCTCCGCCACCTGTTTAAGGAGCAGGAGATTTTAAGTTCGATGCTCGCTTCCTATCACAATCTCTATTTTTTACACGCTTTGATACAAGAAATCCGCGCCGCCATTGCAGTTGACCGCTTTGAAGAATATCGCAAAGAGTTTCTTTCGCGGTTTTTACATGAGGTGGAATAGACGTGCGGTTATCACTCAGGTTAAACGACAGAATGGACTTCGGCGGTCGGCATAGAATGCAGTTTGGAAGATTAAACTTTGTCCCCGACCGCTCAAGAATATCCACACCCTGATGGGTATGGATATTCTTGCAAAAAAACGGTTCTAATCAGTCGCAGATAATGCGTTTGCTGCGTGCTCTATCTCCCTTCTGAAAAGCGGCTTTTACAGTCAGCGCGGGTTTGCTCCTTGAGCGCAATCACTCTTCAAAACTTAAGACTCTTTCCATCGCCGCTTCCCATTCCGTGTTGAGTTCATCGAGGCGGGCGGTAAGCGCAGAGATTTCTTTTTGCGTTTTTTGCGCTTTTTCTCTGTCGGAATACACGTCAGGAAGCGCAAGTTGCCCTTCCGCCTCGCGCTTTTGCGCCTCGCACAAAGCGATTGCTTCTTCTATGCGGGACACTTCTTTTTCCGCCCTGCGTTTTTCCGCTTGAACGCGCTTGTTTTCTTCCCACGAAACTTTGCCTGCCGTTTTCGGCGTCTTTTGCATATCTTGTTCCGTCGTCGTTTGCTTTTCCGCATTTCCAGTCCCAAAAGACGAATAAGCGACTTTACCGCTGCGTTCGGCTTCCAGACGCTCAAGATAGTAGGCGTAGCCGCCGGGAAACTCGCGGGCTTTGCCGTCTTTGACTTCGAGGACTTTTGTTGCAAGAGATTCGATAAAGCCGCGGTCGTGGCTGACAAAAATAACCGTGCCGCCGAAACTTTTAAGCGCGTCAAGCAATACGTCTTTTGAGTGCATATCGAGATGATTGGTCGGCTCGTCGAGAATGAGAAGATTATTTTCGCAAAGAAGGAGCGAAAGCAGAGCGATGCGGCTTTTTTCGCCGCCGCTTAATACGTCGAGGCTTTTAAATACGTCGTCTCCGCGGAACAAAAAGGCGCCGAGCATGTCGCGTATTTTTGGAATGAGCGCAAGCGGCGCACGAGATTCAACATAATCAAGAACGCTGACGGAACCGGATATTTTTTCCGCGCTGTCTTGAGAAAAATACCCGGCGGTAACGCCTGCGCCGAACACCGCCTCTCCTGAAAAGTTTAAGTCAACACCTGCGATAATGCGTAAGAGCGTTGATTTTCCCGCCCCGTTCCGGCCTGCGACAACAAGCCGCTCTCCGTTTTCAAGAACGATGTTTACGCCGCCGATGACATTTTTTGTGCCGTCATAAGACTTTGCAATGTCGTTTAAGCGGAGAACGAGACGCCCTGCATGGGGAGCGGGAGGGAAACTAAAATGGATTTTTTTCAGTTGTTCAGGGATTTCTATGCGGACTATTTTTTCAAGTTGTTTTTGCCGCTCCTGCGCCTGCGCCGCCTTTGTCGCCTTGCTCCCGAACCGGCGGATAAAGTCTTCCAAATGGCGGATTTCTTTTTGCTGCTGCTCGTATGCGGCAACGAGCGTTTTTAATTCGACTTTCCGTATCTGTTCATAGTGCGTAAAGTTTCCCGGATAGCGTTTTAAATTTCCGTCGAACAGTTCAAACACTTCTGTTATCGTCGTGTCCAAAAAATAGCGGTCATGGCTGACGAGCAAAAATGCGCCTTTATAGCCGAGTAAAAACTGTTCAAGCCATGTTCTTGCTTCAAGGTCAAGATAATTTGTCGGCTCGTCGAGCAAGAGAACGTCGGGATTTTGCATTAAAGCCTTTGCAAGCGCGATTCTCATCTGCCAGCCGCCTGAAAACTCTTCCGTCCGCCTGTTAAAGTCGCTTTGTAAAAAGCCGAGTCCCTCTAAAACGTTTTCTGCCTGAGCGCGTCTATGGTGCCAGAGGCTTTCTTCAAGTTTTGCAATCAATGCCGACTGCTGCAAAACAAGACTTTCCGTGTTTGGAGGATTTGTTTGAAGTTTTTCGCCGAGTTCATCGATTTGCTCTTGCAGTTCATATCCGAATGCAAAAGCGCGGTCGCACTCTTCTATTAAAGTCGTTCCTGAATGCGTGAGGCCTGACTGCGGAAGATATGCGATGCGCGTATTTTTTTCGATTGCAACGGAGCCGGAATCCGGCGTTATAAGTCCTGCCATCACTTTGATGAGCGTTGACTTTCCGGCTCCGTTTGCGCCCGTGAGCGCTGCTTTTGTGCCGGTCTGCAAGTGCACTGAAATATTTTTAAGAATATCGCGCTCTCCAAACGCAAGGGAAACGTGCGAAAATTGAACGAATGCCATACCTGCTCCCGTCAGCGTTCCGCGCTAAAAAAGAGCACCAGCGGACTAAAACTCCGTTTGTTTATGACTCCGTCTGTAAAAGCGTCAGCGCTTGCATTTTCAAGTCTGAGGCCGTTTTCTTCCAATCGGTATAAAAAATTGACTTCTTTTGTCATGCCGTCAAAGGTGAATGTTAAAACGCCGTCGTAATTTTTTGAAAGCGCCGTGCCGGTAAAATATTTTATTGAAACGGTACCGCTTTTTTTTGCCGTCGGCGCGATGAGCGAAGGAACAAGCAGGCGGTAGCCGTTCCACGTAAACGTGCGGTCTTGCTTAAAAGCAAGCGTGCCGTAGTTTGAACTTTTAAATACGGGGCCTGCCGTATACATTTTTTCAAATTGGAGACGACGCCGTTCAAGTTCTTTTTCGATGACGTCTCCGATATTCTCTTCAATAGAGACAAGCGTAAAGAGTGCAGGTTTTCCGTCTTCGCTTCTTAAGCGCACCGTTATAACGGTATCCGAACGAATCATAAGCGTAAGCGGCGTGCCGGTAAGTTGATACTCGCCGCCTTTTATTTTTTGTGCGCCTTCATAGTCCCATTCGCCTTCAATTTCAGGCATTTTCAAGGAAATGCGCTTTTTTTCGTCGTCATAGGATAAATGATAGGATTCGGCAAATTTTTTGGGGTCGATTCTGTTTGAATCAATCATCTGCCGATAGGCTTCAGGATACCAGATTGCAGACAGCGCTTCTTTTAAGTCCTGAAAATCTTCGTGCGCTTCCTGCCTGCCTGTTTCAGGTATAGTGCCGTCATCCTGCATCTTAAACTGCTTTAAATGATAGGAAAAACACCAGCCCTGCGTCCCGTCGGAGGATAAAACGCGGAGCCAATCGCCTTCAAGGGCTGTCTTTCCGGACATAACCGCCTGCCCTTCGCCCTTAAAGAGGACGCGCACCATTTCGTTTTTGCGAAGACGGTAGACTTGCTTTGCCGTGTTAAGCGGCTCTGCCCTCATCGGAAGTCCGTCGAGCGACACTTTTGCGTAGGTGTGCCGGAACGGCGCGTACTTTGCCGCTTGGGCGTACGCTTTTTTTCTGGAAACCGGTTCCGTTATCTGCCACAGAGGCGCTTCGATTTTTTTGTCGTGCGCGCCGATGATATACACTTGAGAAATATTTGATTTTACATAGACAGGAACGATATCCCCGTCTTGAATGCGGTGCTCCGGCATATTCCACAAAACGACGCCGTAGCCGATTGTTTTTGCGCATGACTGGAAAAACAATCCGAACGCTATCAAAAGAAAGGAAATTAACTTACGCATGAGGCATAATAGCAAAAAGACAGCGGTTTTGCTATTGAAGGCGTGTGTGGCGAGCGGTTATTACATAGTTTGCAGATTTAGCGGAGCGTCTGTCCGCACGAGTTTTTACTGACGACAAAACTCGTAAGAAAATGGAGTCCGCACTTTGCGGCACGTGCAGGCAGGATAGATGTTATCTTATAGGTCTTAAACTTTGCCTTCTGTCCGCCATGTGTCAGGAATGCGGGAAACACTCCCTCAGGAGGCAGGGAATAGTACCCTCCGTACAGGGGAAGAGTCTCCCTTCGAGTGGAGGGAAGTATTCCCTCTGAGCGGAAGGAACCGTTCCCGCTGAACGAACTAGATATTGCACTCCGAAGGAAAATACACCTTCACGGCGTTTTTCTGTACGTTTTGCCGGAGGCAAAACGCGGGTGAGCGGCACATCATTGACTCTTACAACCTACGCAATAACCGCTCACCTCCGCCCTGCAATTACTCATTAAGCATTAAGCCCCCCCCTGCCTCTGCCGATTCTTTTGTATTTCCGTTATACTTGTGCCATGCCGTGTAAAAAAATCATTTCATCAAATATTGCGGACGTGCTGTGTACATACCTTGCTCCGGCAAACTCTGTTTTTGTGTTTGCTGCTGATATTGCCTGCGATACGTGGTCGGACTGGGCAGTGCAAAATGTCGAAAAGACGGGCGTTTTTGCCGTCGCGCTTGAAAAGTTTATTGCGTGGGATACATTTAAGTCTGCATACCTGCACGCATCATCAAAGGAAAAAAGCGCCGTTCCTTCCCCTGTGCGGAAAATGTTTGCCCTGTCCCTCATCGAAGAAAATGCGCGCAAAGCCCGTAACGGCTCTCCTCTTTTTCACCGCATTATTTCACCCAAATACGCAGACTCCTCTATATCGTTTGGCGATTGGCTTGCGCAACTTTTACCTCCGCTCAAAGTCTGGCACGAGCACTACGTCCGCTTTTCCAGTCAGCCGGATACGGACGAAGAAAACCTCGACTATCTTTTATTGTACGAGCGCTATTCGTCATTTCTTGAAAAAAATAATTTGTTCGAGCAGTCGTGGACATCTCCTCTTCTTACAGACACGCATACGCAATTCGTCATTTTTTATCCTGAAATCCTTGAGGACTTTCATGAATACCGCGCGGTTCTTGAAGAGGCGCCGAATGCAGTCATTGTGTCGCTGCCGGAAGAAGCCGATATGCCGCGCGTTGTAAAATACGCAGACTCCCGCTCAGAACTCCGCTATACGGTTTTAAAAATCCGCGCTCTCGTTGAACGCGGCAGGGCGGATTGGACAGACATTGCCGTCAGCGTTCCTGATGTGCAAACGTTTCGCCCCTACATTGAGCGGGAATTGAAAAACTATTGCGTTCCCTTTGTTATCCGCTCAGGGCTTCCGCTTGCTGCAAACGGAGCCGGCGCAATTTTTCGGCAGATACAGGACTGCTATTCGTCGGATTTTTCATTTGAAGCGGTGCGTACGCTTTTACAAAACGAGTACGTTCCGTGGAAAGGCGCAGATGATATCGCGCCTGCTGCCGGAAACTTCCGCGTTTTAAAAGAAAATCTTATCCGAGAAGGAAGCCGTATGCGCTGTCTGTGCCCGTATTATGAGGACGGAAAAAAAAATCGACGTGTGGGAAGCCTCCCTAAAAAACGACGCGCACAGTCAACTTGAATTAAACTTTTACCGCAGCCTAAAAGAAGACATTACGCGAATGTGCTGTGCAAAAACGTTTGACGGCATTAGGAGCGCATGGTTTGAGTTTAAAGAGCGCTACATAGAAGAAAGTGCGTTTTCTTCGGAGGCGGACAAAATTATCAGCCGCTGTATAACGGAACTGTCCGTCCTTGCAGACATTCAACAATCATATACAAGCGCAAAATTGACAGTTTTAGACCCCTTCGGCTTTTTTTTACGCGAACTTGCGGCAAAAAACTATCGTCCGCAGGAAAAACTCGACGGCATTTCAGTCTTTCCGTACCGGCTTGCAGCCCAAGCGCAGTTTGCATTCCATTTTGTCATCGATTCATCGCAAAAAAATCTGACTGTCCAGTACAAGCGTTTTGAATTTTTAAGCCGCGCCAAACGAAATGCCCTGCATATCGACTCTTCACTGGAGGGCGGAGACGTGTCAACTCTGTTCATCCGCCTTTACGCGGCCGGAGCCGGCGGAAAAACGGAGTTTTCGTACGGCGAACAAAGTTTTCAAGGCTTTGCCGTTGCTCATAATGCGCTCAAACTCATTTCTGACGATGCAAAAGACGAGACGGCTTTCCGTAAAACGCTTGACGATTCGGACTTTATAAAAGGCGAAGCGCAGTTTTTCCTGTACGGCGGCGCTTTGCCTTCCCGTCTTACGCGCCGGCAAAAGAAAGCGTTTGAAAACTGGCAGCGCGCCCTGCCCGATGAAAAACCGGAGTGTGCGCTGTCGGAAGACGCGCTAAAAAAAATCCACGCCGCGCTGTATGAAAACCGCGCCCGAAGCGGCGGAGCGGGTGCAAACAAGTTGACTGCAAAAATGACGCTTACGCAGTCCGACATGAAAAACTTTTTTCCCTGTCCCCGTAAATGGATTTTTCAGAACGTACTTCATATCCAAGAAGACTCGCTTGACGCAGCCTTACTTTCTCCATTCGATATGGGAACGCTGAACCACGCCGTGCTCGAACGTTTTATGCGCCCCTACTTCGTCGGCGGCATTCTTCTTCCGTGCGTAAACGAAGACGGCGTTTTTGACCAAGAAGCGGAAATTCAAAAGCGGCTTTCTGTCATTGTGCGCGAAGTCATCGCTTTACCGGAGATGGATTTTAGTCAGAGCGCGCTTACAAAGGCAGCGCTTTCAAGTCAAAGTCAGGCGGCTGTAAAAGTCATTATGGACTTTTTGCATTTTATGCTGAAAAAACAAGCGGACGGCGGATTTGGCGGGGCAAAAGTCGCTTTTCTTGAAGAATGGTTTTCTCTTGCTAAAGAGGACTGGAATTATTTAGGACGTATCGACTGCGTTTTATCTTCCGGCGCCTCCGCGGTAATTATCGACTACAAAAACTCAAAGGCCTCCGTCCCCGCCCTTTCTTCCTGCATTGCTGATAATGAAGGGCGCATTGCAGACTTTCAAATGCCCTTGTACGTCCTCTTACTCGGCGCGCAGGCGCAGACGGACGTTTCAAAAGCGCTGTTTTTGGCTATAAAGGACAGAGTGCAGACGGTAATCCTTAACGCAGAAAAAAAAGACAAGAGGTCGCGCGCACAGACGCCTGAAGACTATCAGACGACGCTCGATTCCTTTTATGAATATGCAAGACGCTTTTACCAAAAAGTTATGTCCCTTGATTTTACGCCGGTCAGAAACCCGCGCTCCATCTATTTTAATGTGCGTCCCTTTGAAGAGTGCGCAGCGTGCGCGTATGCTGCCGTGTGCCGGACAGTGTATAAGGTTGCAGGGGAACATTTAGCGTTCAGCCGAACGGAGGATTTATGACGGAAACGAGTGAAAACTACGATTATCTGGATTTGCTTTCGCGCAGACTCGACGCTTCGCAAAAAAACGTCTGCTGCCGGACGGAAAATACCGTCGTTGCGGCGGGAGCGGGGTCTGGAAAAACGCAGGTGCTTGCGACGCGCTTTGCATGGCTTGTTATGGCAAAGAATATTCCCGTTTCAGAAATTCTTACGCTGACCTTTACAAATAAAGCGGCGGCGGAAATGTACAGCCGCATTTACGAAACGCTTTCGTTTTTTGCGCAAAACGAGGCGGTTCCGAGCCGCGAAAAAGAAAACGCCCGGCGTGCGGCAGAGGATTTTTCCAGCGCGCATATCCAAACGCTCGATTCCTACTGCGCAAGCCTTGTGCGTAAAGGAGCAAGCCGCTATGGAATCCGTCCCGACTTTACAGCAGGCTCTCCTGCGTCCGCTCAGGCGATACGAGAGGCGGCGTTTTCGTTTGTCTTAAAACACCGCGAAGATGAGGCGGTGCAGTATTTTGCCGAAGCGGGAAAATTGCAGGACTTTTCGCGCGATTATTTTGCGGCAATCATTGAACGCTGCTCGTCAATCGCCGACGAAAACGGAAAGTTTACGCGTTTTCTTGCTGCGCAAAAAAAAATTATCGCAGACGAATGGAATAAAGCCGTCGGAACGCTTGAATCTCTCCTTACAGACTTAAACGCAGCGCTCCGTGAAAGTGCTCTGCCGGACGAGCCGTATTTTCTTTCCCTTACAGATTGTCTTTTATCCTTTCCTGAAATCTTTACCATCTCCTCTCCTTGCCTCATCGAAGAAGATGCACGCATTTTTTCGTCCGCACGTGCATTAGAAGATGCTCTCAGGCGCCTTTCTGCGCTTAAAACCGGCAGACGCGGAAGACTTCCCGCGGCTATAAAAGAAGTAAACGACGTTCATAAAGAATTAAACGCGCTTTCTGTATCCGTACTGCTGCCGATGACGGCGTTTATCGCGCAGTATCCGCACACCAAACGGCTTTTTTGCCTTCTCGACGACTTTAAAGCGGAAGTAGACGTGCAAAAACGCAGCACGGGTAATTTGACTTTCCGCGATATTGCCGAGACGGCTTTAAAAATTCTTTGCGAACAGGGAAGCATTCGTGAAGAAGAAAAAAAAGCCTATTCAAAAATTATGATTGACGAATTTCAGGATAATAATGCGTCAAACCGCGACCTTTTATTCCTATTGGCGGAAGAACACGACATTCTTACCGATATAGATTTTGGCGCGGGGCGGAATGCCGTGTTCAATGCGCTCAAAGACCGCCTCTGTAAAGACAAACTCTTTTTTGTCGGCGACGAAAAACAGTCCATTTACAAATTCCGCGGGGCGGACGTTGCCGTCTTCAACGAATTGACGTGCGCGCTCTGCACTGAAAGCCTCAAAATGACTGTCAATTACCGCTCAGAACCAGAACTTCTTTCCACCTTTAATATCTTGTTCGGCGGATACGGACTGGATTTACAAAAGCGGACACCTGCCGTTTTTGACGAATCTCCTGCAGAACGTTTTGAAGCCGCCTATCCTGTCGAAGTGCGTGCAAAAAAGGCGGATGTCAAGACGCACGAAACGCTGCCTGAAGTCCCCCTTACTAAAGAAAATGTTCGGACGCACGTCTGTCTTGTCTGTGATGAGTTTCTTTCCGCGCAAAAAAAATTGACGGGAACCGACGCGCCAGAATATTTGGATGCGCTCGACCAAGAAGCGTATTTTATCGCGGCAAAAATGAAGTCCCTGTACGAAAAAATGCCTGAAAACGCACGCTCGTATTCTGATTTTGCCGTGCTCGACGTCAAACGCACCCACCGTGCAAAACTTATTTTTTGGCTCAACCGGCTCGGCATTCCCTATGCAGTCGATGTGCAGTCGAACGTCTTCCGCGAGGCAGTCGTCAACGACGTGTACGCCTTTATCCGGCTTTGCGTCTATCCGTCCGACACTGCAGCGTTTGCCGCCTTTTTGCGCTCTCCTTTTGCAGGCTTAAGCGTAAACGGCGCAATTTCCGTGCTGGCAGTCTTTGCAGACGACGAGGCTGCGGCATTCGATTCAAAAAAAGATGCAGCGATTCAAAACGCCCTTTGCCCGTCCGATTTACAAAAATACTGCGCCGCGTCGCTGTATTATAAAGAAGCGCGCTCAAAAGTTTTAAGCCGCGCACTGACTTTAACTATAGAAGAATTGTGGTATGAACGCGGTTTTTACTACGAAACGCTGCTCAGCCCTGCGGCATATCTTATCGCTGAGCAATTCGACTTGCTTTTTGAACTTGCGCGCCAAACGGATGAAGCAGGAAAAAGTCCTGCGTGGTTTGTAGACAGGCTTTTACTAGTCCGCGAGAGTGAAAAAAACTCTTTTGCGCCAAAGCCTGACATCGACATTGAAAACGTCTCCTATCCAGTCGAAAAGGGAGACGCCGTCCGAATTATGACTGTCCATAAAAGCAAGGGGCTGCAATTTGCACACGTGTTTATCACCGGCTGCTTTCAAAACCCCAAAAATGAGAGGGCGGAAAAGTTTTTTTACGATGATGAAACAGGGCTCTCCTTAAAACCGCGTTCAGGCGAAGGAAACTTTTTTTTCCTGCGGCAAAAAGCGCTTTCCGACAAAAAAACGTATGCGGAATTCAAGCGCATTCTCTACGTTGCACTCACGCGCGCGGAAAAATCGGCGTACATCGTCGGCACAAAGAAAAAGCAGGACGATGAATCAAAATCCCTGCTCGAACATATCGTCGATTTTTATTATGAAGAGGACTTTCCGCCGCCGTCAGAAAAGTCTGCGGCGTTTTTCCGGGACGGCGCGCCTTTTGACCTTCTTTTTATTCCTTTGCAGGAAAAGTCGCTGTTGTATGCGGAACACGGAGGAATGCAGACGCTTTCAAAAGCGGAAATCGCGTACAATAAGTCCGCTGTTTTTGAAAAAGCGAACGGTGTTCTTTGTACCCCGTCGGAAGTGAAAAAAATTACGCCGAGTTCGCTTGAAATTTTTGAAAAACAAGAGGGAATGAAGGTACAGCCGGATTTTATTGAAGAAAAACGAGATTTTTTGAACGCAGACGAAGCGGACGAATTGACAGACGCATCTTTTACTGTTCGGGATTTTGGAACGCTCGTTCACGACTGCTTATTCAAATGGGCGACAGGCGCTCCGATTGAAAACTACGCGCCGCCAGCCGCTCTGCTTAAAAACTTGAACGCCGCCGGCCGTGCAAGAAAACGCGCCGAGTGCTTGGAATTGTGCGCCGCTTTTATTGACTCGCCGCTTGCCGCCGCTTTCCTCGAAGCGAAAACCGCAGGCCGCTTTTGGCGCGCGGAGTGGGCGTTTAAGCATTTCCGTGAAGGTTTTATCGTCAAAGGCTCCATGGACTTGATTTTCCAAAGTCCAGACGGCTCTTACACAATCGTCGATTACAAAACCGACTCCGATTTTGTGCCGGAACGCTACGCCGCTCAGCAGGAGTGCTACCGCAAAGCCGCCGCCGCATTGCTCGGCGTAAAAGACGATGAGGTACGGACAAAGTTGTACTACTTACGGGAAAAGGGAGATGGTGAGCGGTAAAAACTATATTTGAAAGATACAACATAGTTTTCGCCCGCACGCGAATATCCACACCTTTGCGCGATGCGGATATTCGCGGAATAAAGCGGAGTTCGGCAGGCTGCGGTGAGCGGTTTTTATGCGGCTTGCAGATTTAGCGGGACGCGGCTCACCCGATTTTTTGCTTTTCGCAAAAAAGTGCGGTAGAGGGAGTTTTATCTGCGCGTCTTCTCTAGATATCGCGTGTTAAACAGCCTGTCATTGGGAAATACAACGTCCCCTCCGCTCTATAAAAGAATGCTGCCGGAAAATGCGCCGTCCCCGAATTGTGCCTCCCGGAAAGAATATCCGCTGCATCATTCAAAAAACATTTTTCACCGCCCGACAATCCTTCTTCATTCCCTCCGCCGTCAAATCTATTTACAACGAAATGTTAGAAATCAATTTACTTTTACTGCGGCAACGGGTATACTGTTCACATGCCAGACATACTTAACGATGCGGATTATGAGCGCTTCCGCAAGCTGATTTACGATGAAAGCGGGATTACATTCTCACCGACAAACAGACCGATTCTTGACAGCCGCATAAAAGAGCAATTACGTGAAAAATCAATGTCTTCCGTCGATTCGTACTACAAACTTATCACATCCGACCGTGAAGAACTAAAAAAAATGCTGGACTCGGTTACGACGAATTTGACGCGCTTTTTCAGAAACCAGCCGCATTTTGACGCGCTCATCAATTATGTTTTTCCGCACATTCTTGAAGAAAAGAAGAAAACCGGTTCGCGGACAATCAATATATGGAGCGCCGGCTGTTCTACGGGCGAGGAGCCATATACAATCGCGATGATTGCAAAAAAGGTTCTGCCTGCCGGATATAACTGTCACGTTACCGCGTCCGACATTTCGCTCAAGTCGCTTATGGTCGGACAGCAGGGATTTTATGGAGAAAACCGGATTGAAGGCGTCCCTCCTGATTATCTTTCGCGATTTTTTACAAAGTCGGACAAGGGCTACCAAATAAATAAAGAAATTATGGACAGCGTAAAGTTTGACTACCACAATCTCCAGCACGATTCCGGAATGCGCAATCTCGACGTTATATTTTGCCGCAATGTTATGATTTATTTTGACGAACAGGCGCAGTTGACTGTGCTGCGGCGATTTTGGGAAGCGATGGCGAAGCATTCGTATCTTTTTATTGGACACTCCGAATCTTTATTCGGAATGGATACCAAATTTGAATTTTTGAAAACTGATTGGGCTTGTATCTACCAAAAAAACGAAAACTAAAGAAGGTGTATCATGGAACAAAATGAAAGCAATTTTGATTCAATATCGGTAGCGATTTGTGATGACTCCGCGCTTATGCGAAACCTCATTTCACGCATCATCTCCGAATCCCCCCTGATCAAAGTCGTTGGAAAGTCTATGAACGGTCAAATGCTTTTGGATCTTGTTCCAAGCTATAGACCGGACGTAATCGTCCTCGACATTGAAATGCCAGTTATGAACGGTGTTGAATTCCTTAAGGCTCGCAAAGCGAACGGTTGGGATATTCCGGTCGTTATTCTTTCAAGCGTTGCTACGAAAGGCGCTGCGGTTACGATGGAATGTCTTGAACTCGGCGCCAGCGACTTTATTACCAAACCCGGCGGTTCGATTTCAATCGACATCGAAAAAGTCAAAGAAGTCCTTATAGAAAAGATTGTTTCCTACGGCGGCGCCTATGCTCGTAAGCACGGCAAAAAGATTCCTCTTGCAGATGATTTTGTAAAGCTCATGAAGATGGAGGCTGCAGAGAATTTTGTTGCAAAACAAAAAGGAACGGCAGCCGGCAGCACGGAGCATAAAGAGCCGCTTCAGCCGTCTTTTCTGTCTTCTCGCGAAAAGAAAGAACCGGTCGTCATCACACCGATACGGAGCGGCGGAACGATAAAAATTATTGCAATCGGCATTTCGACTGGAGGCCCGAATGCGCTGCGCGAAGTTTTTGCAGCAATCGACCCTGAATTAAAACAGCCGATTCTTGTCGTTCAGCATATGCCGGCAGGTTTTACAACTGAGTTTGCAGCAAGTTTAAACCGGATTTGTCCGCTCACCGTTGTAGAGGCTGCCGACAATATGCCGATAGAGCCTGCGCATATTTATATTGCTCCGGGCAATTTCCATATTATCATAGAAGAGCGTCCGGGTAAAAATGTTATCAGAACGATACAGACTCCGCAGCGGAATGGACACCGCCCTTCCGCCGACGTGTTGTTTGAGTCTGTCGCAAAGATTTACGCAAACAATGCGCTGGGCGTCATTATGACCGGAATGGGACGTGACGGCGCCGCCGAACTTGCTGAAATGCGCAAGCAAGGCGCGTATACGCTCGGACAAGACGAAAAATCTGCGATTGTATATGGAATGCCGCGTGTCGGCTTTGAACTCGGCGGTGTGCAAAAACAAGTCGCCCTGTCCGATATGGCAAATGAAATAAGTAAACTTGCGCGAGAACATCGCTAAAAGACTATGGGCGCAATGGAAACCGGCTGTCATCAGGATTGATGACAGCCGGTTTTTTATGGAATGCGGAGAAATAATGAGGAGTTATGTGGACTGCAAACAGCATATTTTGATGTGCTTATGGATTTTGCCGTTCAACTGAGTTTTGCATTTGCAAAACTCCTTACTTCGCTAGAATCTTATACCGTTTTGCGTCCGATGCAAACGGAGCAGAACACAAAACGTATTTTTCGCCCTGCAGAGTTTACCTGTTGTTAAACTCGATGAATATGGTGTTAGGGGGCGACTGGCGGCAAAGAATAGTCGAAAGCGGAAGTTGCAAATGCCGCAGGCGGCCGGGCTTGCCTGCCGTTGCGTTGGCAGCAAGTCTATCTTCCGTAGACACCGCCCGCTCTTCCTTTTTCAGGCTCATTAGTCTGAGGCAAGATATTCGTTTATCGCAGCGGCGGCTTTTCGTCCCTCTCCCATCGCAAGAATAACGGTCGCCGCTCCCAGTACGATATCGCCGCCCGCCCAGACTTTTACGCGGCTGGTTGCCTGCTTTTCATCGACGGAAATGTGTCCTTTGCGGTCAGCATTTAGACCAGGCGTTGTCTGCACAAGGAGGGGATTGCTGCCGTTTCCGAGCGCGACAATAACCGCGTCGCAGGGGATTTCGTGTTCGCTGTCAGGAATTTCTACGGGACTTCTCCGTCCGCTTGAGTCAGGCTCTCCGAGCGTATAATTACGGATTATCATGCCGCGAACGTGTCCCTGCTCGTCAGGATTTTCGCTTTCGACTGCAACGATTTCGACAGGATTTTCCAAAAAGCGGAATTTGACGCCCTCTTCTTCAGCGTGCGCCACTTCTTCCTTGCGGGCAGGCATTTCATCGCGCGTGCGGCGATACACGACTTCCACAATCTCCGCGCCGAGCCTGAGCGCCGTCCGCGCCGCATCCATTGCAACATTGCCGCCGCCGCACACAATCACATGCTTTGCAGGATAGTACGGGGTGGCAGCCTTATCTTTTTCGTACGCTTTCATAAGATTTGCGCGCGTCAAATATTCGTTTGCACTGAACACGCCGATAAGATTTTCACCCGGAATATTAAAAAATTTCGGTAATCCCGCGCCCGTTCCAACAAACGCTGCGTCAAACCCTTTTTCGTCAAAGAGTTGGTCTAACGTATCCGTTCTGCCGACTAAAAAGTTCGTTTCGATTTTTACGCCCATCGCTTTAAGATTGCCGATTTCGGTTTCAACAATGTCTTTCGGAAGGCGGAATTCAGGAATTCCGTACATCATAACGCCGCCGGCTTTTTGCAGCGCCTCAAACACCGTAACGTCATGCCCCGCACGCGCGCAGTCCGCCGCAACCGTCAATCCCGCAGGCCCCGACCCGATGACCGCCACTTTCTTTCCGCTCCGTACAGCAGGGGAGGAGACTTGCGCCTGATTGTTTGTCCGTTCCCAGTCGGCGACAAAACGCTCAAGCCGTCCGATTGCAACGGATTTTTCAACAGACTTAAATACCTTTCCCACTGTACATTTTGACTGGCACTGCTTTTCCTGAGGACACACGCGGCCGCAGATAGCAGGAAGAAAATTCGTCTGCTTAATAATATCAACCGACGACTGAAAATCGCCGTTTGCAATTTGCTCAATAAATTCAGGAATATGAATATTGACGGGGCAGCCGTCAACGCATGGCTGATTTTTACACTGAAGGCAACGATTCGCTTCGACCATCGCCTGTTCTTTTGTGTAGCCGATTGCAACCTCGTCCATTTGACGGGCGCGCACAAGCGGTTCGAGCACCGGCATTTCTTGCAGCGGAATGGCAAGTCTGTCTTTATTCGTCAACGGAGCCGTATCCGTCTTTGCTTTAATCGTCTTCGCTTCGCTATGCGCCCGCTCATCGAGTTCTTCAATCGTGATATGCTCAGACATTTTTACCTCCCCTTTATTGCCGAAAGAGATGAGGCTTCGGCCTGCATTTTGCATTTATGGAAATCTTCGGTTTCTTTTGGCTTAAACGAACGCATACGGAGCATCATATTTTCCCAATCGACTTTATGCGCATCGAAATCAGGCCCGTCAACGCAGGCAAATTTTGTCTCCCCTCCGATACTCACGCGGCAGCAGCCGCACATCCCCGTGCCGTCAACCATCAGCGCGTTTAGAGAGGCGACCGTCGGAATTTTATACGGTTCCGTCGTTTTTGATGCGAATTTCATCATAATCGGCGGCCCGATTGCAAAAACTTCAGCAGGAGGGCATTCGGACTCGCACATTTCTTTAAGAGGCTCGGTTACAAGCCCTTTTCTGCCCGCAGAGCCATCGTCAGTCATAATTATAACTTCGTCGCAGACTGAGCGCATTTCGTCAACAAAAATGAGCAAGTCCTTATTGCGCGCCCCCATAATCATCGTTACGGAATTTCCTTCCTTCTTATACGCTTGTGCAATCGGGTGTAGGGGAGCAACTCCAAAGCCGCCGCCGACCAAAACGATCGGCCCGTCCTTTTTTTCAATATGCGACGGAACGCCGAGCGGTCCCAGCAGTGCCGGAAGATAGTCGCCGACTTCCATACGCGAAAGTTTAAAGGTGCTCGCTCCTACCGGTTGGTAGACAATCGCAATCCAGCCTGACTCTGCGTCCGCATCGGCAATTGTCAACGGAATGCGCTCGCCGTATTCAATGTCGGTCTGAACAATGACGAACTGCCCCGCCCTGCGGTTTTGCGCAATCTCCGGAGCTTCAATTTTCATATAATTGACCAACTCGGACAACTGCCGCTTTTCAAGAATCTTAAACATACACAAATCCCTTCTTTAGTCTGATTTTTTTATAAATCGGTTCAAAATCATCCGTATAATGTGTCTTTTTTTATTTTGAGCGCACGCTGGAATCTCCAATCGGCTAACATACAGGCGCTTATTACGGAAGTTGTCAGATAGCCCCAGTCCCGTCCCTCCGAGTTTGCTCAACGTAAATTTGCAAAAATCAGTTTATGCCCCTGCGCCCAATACCGCAATTTCCTCCTTCTTTCTCATCTTTCCTGCCGGTGTAGAAAGTCATGCGGCTTTTCGCGTCGTCGTCTAAAATCCCATCGACACTTTTACAAACGCGCCGGCGCCGCCTGCTTTCAGGCTCGTTACAAAGTCTGCGCTCTGCACTTCTGCGCCGACATCAATTTCAAGAACGCGCGCATTGAGCATGAGAGTTACGCGCTGTGCGCATATTTCGTTATAGCGTACGGAAGCAAGCGTTATGCCGATAATCTTGAACGGCGTTGAAATGTCGATTGAAAAGTCATAGTCGGCATACGCTTTCGCCTTTCGCGTGTACGGATAGCGTACGCCAAGTCCCAGCAGCGCGCCGAACGTCATCCAATTTCCAAAAGGACGCCATGCAAGTTCTGCGCCCATTCGAAACGGACGGTGAATCCAAATTCTTTCCTTTCCGTATGTAATAGAAGAAATTGAATACGATGTTCCGTCGGGAGAGGCTCTCTCTATCAACGCGGGTAAACTTTCCGCTTCGTAGCCCATCGAAACCGTCGCGGAGGCAAGATTATCGATTCTTCCGGGCACAAACGGGATTCTCATATATGCGCCGCATTGGAGCGTCCTGAGCACCTGCGTTTCTGCCGCAAGCGCAAGGTCAAAACCGATATGTTCGGCGCGGATATTGTCTGCCTCAAAAGTTCCGCCAGAGCGGCCGTCAAAAAGCGGACGCATATCGGCATAGGAATACAGCCGGACGGTAGATGAAGCCGCCGCTTTTACCGAGCCGCTTACGCCGTTATCAAGAGAAGCGGTTATATCGGAAGATTCTGCGTGCAGGACGGGCATAAAAACTGAAGGGCTGACTGTACAATAAAAGCGGCAGATTTTAAAACCTGCCGAAGCCGCTGCATAAGCAAACGCATCGGCGGAAAGATCTGCGCCCGCCTGTATCGTCTGACCGAGCGCCCTGCCATGTCCCAAAAAGTTAAAAACGTCTTGAGCGACAGCGGCGTTCCCTGCGATTTCCGTTCCCGCATTCAGTCCCGCGTGTACGCCGTTTTTTAAGTTTAAGTTCATAAAAAACGAAGCGCCGCCTATTGCGTCAACGCGGAAGCCTTGTTTTGTCATGCCATCAGCAAGTTTCCGTAAGTCGATAACGATTTCTTTTTTGAAAATATCGTTTGCGCCGAATGTGTTGTTTGAAAGTCCTGCACTAGCGGCAACGCCGAGTTCAAAATAGCGGTGCGCCGGATGAAGCCGCTCAGCGGACAAGGCCGCGCACAACGCAAACGCTGTAAAAAAAATAGCCGCTTTTTTCATTATTCATCTCCAAAAAGCGCTATTGTGCCGTCCGCCGCAATCCGGACTGCGATATTTGCGCCCGGAGTTGACTTTCTAAGTAACTGCATTTTCCCTTTGGGCAGCACAATTTTTGCTGTCGGCGTAAACGGATAGTGCTCTAAAATCTTTTTTACATCCCCTCTGGCAAAATCCGCATCTCCTCCGTTTATTGGAATTTCATATTTTGTTTTTGCAAGTCCGCTCATTTGCGTATCGAATACAAGCGCCGGTATAATTCCCCGCGATTCATCAATATATTGAATAAAATCGCCGTGCGGCCGGTATGAAATCTGCATGGATTGTATTACGTTCGTGTATTTATCAAGTTTATCAAGATTTGTAGGCCCCGTCCGCTTAAATAAATCTTCAGACGGGTCTAATGATGCGGCTTTTATCAAGTCGATTGGAATGTCGTTTTTGATATTGAACATAAAGGGGAGAATAATGCGCGCCGTGATTTTTATCGAAGAAGATTCCGTTTTTCCGAGCAGGTCGAATTCCTCTTTTGTTATTTCGATGACGCCGGAAGAACCGCCTGTCAAGGCAAGCGTATAATCGACGAACATTGTTCCGTCGATATGCTGATTGAAAAGCGGAGCAAGGTCGCCTCCAAAAGAGGGCAGTTCGCGTAATACGTTGTTCGTAACGGCTTTATCGGCGAATTGGAGCGCATGCTCCGTTTGAAAGTCGAGCGGTTTTGTCCCGTCGGAAAGCACGACGGTTGTACCGACATCATGTGAATGTTCATCGCGCAATAAAGCCTTAACGGGTCCCTGAAACTTTAAGTTTTTCAGAGACTCAAGCCCCGCCGGATGCGAGCAATACACCCGCACCGGAATAGAAATTACGTCAATATCGGTATCCGAAAACGCATCTCCGAGCGCAGTTTGCGCCTGCTTAAAGAGAGTATGCACATTGAGTTTTGTGTTGAGTTTGTACGTTGTAGATGCGATATTTGGGTTTATCCCTACTTTTTTCCATTCAAAAACCGGCTCTACGTTAAAGGCAAGCGTGTATTCTCTGTCCGCTTCGATGTTGGTGAACTTCGCTTGGTCAGGGTGCGCCGTATCGGAACCCGGCAGTGTAAACTTCGCATTAAAATCAACCGTGTTATCGGCAGCGGGATGGATAGTTTTTCCTGCCGCCGTCATGTCGAGTTTTCCATTGATTGTATTGGCGTGGATTGCGTCGGTTTTATTCAGTCCAAAGAAAGTTGACTCTGTCTTTGCCGTAATATCGTTTCCCGTCGGCAGCGTGTTTGTGTATGTAACTTTGACGCCGGATTCGCCCAACTCCATATACGTAACATACTTTTTTACATCGTCGGGGAGCGCTTCCGTCCTGCTGGCGGCAAGGTTGTCGTGCAGGTCGGAAAGATTGAGCGTTACGGACTTAAAGCGTTCAGCGGAAAACTCCGTCTTGAGATTTATAGCGTTGTCATCGTGGAACGTAATTGTCGCATTTGAAAGGCTGATAGTGATAGTGCCTGTAACATTTGCCGTGCCTTTAGTAACTTGTTTATTTTCAAGATTGAGCCTGCGGTTTATGAGGGCATTGGCGCTGCTTTCCCCCGTTTTGTCGAAATCTCCGTCGCTTGCAGTCAGCGCGCCGGAAATGGAAAGCGTTCGTGTTACGTGAACGCCGCTCCAGCCGTCGGGCAGCAATGCAGCCATCGAAATATACGAACCTGCGCCCATCGTGCATTCGACAAAATTATCGGGGGCTTCAATGTTGACCGTCTCATTTATATTTGTACTTCCCAACGCGGACGCATCCATCGTCAGTCCGGTAACTTTCGACAGTTTTGTGCCGCTGGAAAAAGCAGATTTTACTTTGTAGGTGACGGTGTTTCCCGGTATGCCGCCTGAAGTTGAGCCTGAGACGGCAAGCCGCATTGTCGGATAGAGCGTTCTTCCTGCAATGGGCAATTCAACTCTCGTCTCTCCTGTATTTCCCAGATTTACGCCGTACGCAGAAGAAATCGTCTGTCCTCCAGAAGTTTTTAATGCAACCGTAAGACTGGTAGAAAAACCGGACGATGGAGGCGTTGTCTTTGGCTTTATCGTAAGGACAAGCGTTCCCGAAGAAAACTCCATCGTGGAAAACTGAGGACTGGTAATCATAATGTTGCGCGATGTTTCTGGTATGGCTCCATTCATTCCTTCTGCAAGCGGAAAATCAGGAATGGCAAATTGCGCCGTATCGCGGATTTTTGCGTTTACGTCCGGCAGCGCTATCGGATTGACAATGCTCTTTTTCATCGCCGGGATTTTTATCTTTTTTTCAAACGACATATTTTTCAACTGCGTCGAAAAATCCATGTGTTTAAGGTAGCTGCCGACATCAATCGGAATTTCTTTCAGCTTAAAATCGACTAAAAACTGCTGCTGTGCAGAAGAGGCGTCGGGATTGTAGTCGTATACGTTAAATTTCGACTGCGACGTATTTTCCGCATTCATCTGCCGGTCTAAGTCCTCGGCAGAAACGTAATCCGAGAGCTTTCGCGAAAAATCGCCCAAAGAGAAAGCATAGTCGGCTTTGGCTTTTACGGATACTTTTTCAGGAAGCTGAAACTTGCACGCTGAAAAGACAATGACTGTCGAAGCGGCTAACACGCTTATTTTTTTCATAGGGACTCCTCATGCCGAGGTATGATTTGAATCGTAATCCGGCATAAAAAAGCCGTGCGAACTAGTCGAACAAGTCAAATTTTACGCACGAACATCTTTCTTCTATTTATAGTATGCAAAAAATGAGGTGAAATTGCAACAAGATTTTAATGCGTAAAACCGAATAGGAAGAACAGCGGGCGGAAAATACGTTTTTCAAATTTGTCGACAGGCGGCAGACAAAAACTTCCGCACATAGAACATATGCCAAGTCTTTTTGCCTGCACTCTTTCGTTCTCCTGTATAATTCCCCCTTTCGGCTACTAGAATCCTGAGCGTAATTTCCAATATAATACGGTGTCTCTAAAACGTGAAGTTTTTAGAGATTTTCAATAAACCTGTTCGACAACTTCTGTGTCTGAGCGGATTAATAGTGCGAGGTCTTTTATGAAGAACAATTTGAAAATTTGTGCGGCGGCGCTCGTTTTTGCCGTAGTTCAGCCGCTTTTCTCGCAGCAGATTACGAAATTCGGCGTTGTGGATACGGCAAAAGTATATAACGCGTATTTTCGTAACTCCGCTTCGGTGCGCAATTACGAAAAGAAAAAGGCGGAATATCAGGATGCAATCAACAAATACACGGAAGAATTACAAAAGCTTGTGCAGCGCAAACTCGAATATGAAAAAAACGGCAATGCTCCGATGGCACAGCGCGTACAAGGCGAGATAACGCAGAAAACTGACTTTTTAAACGAATACACGAACGCAAAGAACATTGAACTTGAATCGATACAAAAATCTCTGCAAAGTTCCGACGCATTTTATAAAAAACTCTATGAAACGCTTGCAAAAATCGCTGAAAGCGGCGGTTACAGCATGATTTTGAGCTTACAGCAAGCGAACGCAATTCTCTGGTACTCTCCTTCCATCGACGTTACCGAGCAGGTTATTTCTTCGCTTGGTCTGTAGACATGGCGGCGGATACTACGGCAGGTCTTACTCCCGTGATGCAGCAGCACGCGCGGATTAAGGCGGAACATCCTGACGATATTCTTTTTTT
>CAUTOZ010000020.1:0-26488 GCA_963539635.1 uncultured Treponema sp. | reverse complement strand
CGTTAAATCCCGTCTTTTCGTAGGCTTTTTTATTTCTTTTCTCTGGCTATTTCATGAAATGGTGCCGACGGCTATAAAAACCATCAGTACCAAAAGCCCGCAAGGTATTAAAGCCGCATTCCAAGCGGGCTTTTTTATTTTACAGGGGGTTAGAAAACGAAATATTTCAAAAAAACAATGACAAACGGTTGGTTTTGGATATACAGAGAATGCAAATGCACAAAAAGGCGGAGCATGAAGTCTGCACCGGCAACATCAAAAGGGCTGACATATACAATACATCGTCACTTTTTAATTTGTCTCGCTCCTAAATTTTTTGTCAACGTCCTTGAGGCTTGAAAGGTTTCCCGCGTAGGTCAACAAGTCCGCATTGACTACGACTCCACACGGGGTATGTTGCCAAACAATGAATAACCACACTTGCCAGGCAGAACGGAGGTGCCGCCCGTTACATACTAGGACGCCGCATGAAATAAATCGCCCAACGACGATAACTGTGTTTGTCAGACACAGCAGTCTTTCTGCCTCCACTCTGCCCTCTGCTTCGTCGGACACGCCTGTCCCCATCCATTACGGAGTTTGTGTTTTTGCGGCGTCTCACGAATAAACTTACTAAACAATAAAAAACTGCGCTCATACAGATAGACCGAATTTACTGTCCGCTTTATATCATTGCGTCCGCTTTGCAACGCCGCAAGAGGTAAGGCTCCAAATGACGAAAACACTCTTTGCCGAGCGAAATTGGAGGTAATATCGATACGAGAGTTCGCTCTTTTTCGCTTTTTAAGAAAATCTACGGGATAATAAAACGAAAGAAATTGCGCCGGACGATAAAACGCTGCGCTTCCTCGGTACGCTTGCTGCAGCCGTATACGCAGCGCTGACACGCGGGTGGAGACGCAAAGTCCCTTGATTGCTTTATCTGATTTATCAACAGGACTGTAAAACGCGCGTTCAGCGCAAAATCGACGCCGCTGAGCAGAATCGCCGTTTCAATTCCAACACGGAGCCGTGCATGGTTCCGAAAATCCTATATGCGTGGTCAAGAAAGACTGTCGTGTTGTAAAACGCAGCGCACTCCGTCTCGGCGCTCTCCATTTGTTCCGTCTGCATCTGCTCTTCGTTCGGAAAGCGGTTTCCGCGGACACCTTCTCTTTGGCCTTTCGCTTACACCAGCCGGCGAAAAAATTTACCGACGGAAAGACCGTTTACGACAGAGTCTTCCGGATAGGCGTTAAGGATTCCGTCGCGTCCGAGTTCCAAATGCGGAGACGTTATGCCGTGCTTTATCGAAATATCGGCTTCCATCAGTGCGCTTAAATGGTCGGAAATTCGCACCAGCCGTCCGTCAATGGGAGAAAAATGGTCTTCGTTATATTTTTCGTTGAGCTCAGTCCACGAAACTTCAACGGTTTTCCCGTCGATAATAACGCGATTGGAAAACTCTTCGCGGATAAAATACATAACGTCGTCAATAAAAAATGGCTCCATCAGCGGCACAAGTTCGCGCTGTACAACGTCGTCTTCAATACGTTTGACGATTTTCGGTAAGCCGTCGGTCGCCTGTTTGACTGGAGAAATGATGTCGCGCGTAACTGCTTCCGGCAGGTCATGAAAAAGTGCGCAAAAAAAATTGTTGACGATACGGCGGCGGCACATCGGGACGGGATTGCGCCGGCACAAAATCAGCGTCATCACTGAGACAAAAAAGCAGTGTCCTAAAACGCTTGTTTTTGGAATGCGCGGCGTTTGGTTCCAGCGCGTCTGAAAGCGCAGCTGCTCGATTTTCATGATAAAGTCGAATGAACGCTGCCGCGTCATCAGCATTTGCAATCCCGATAAGTCAAGATATGTTTGCAGGACGGATAAAATCTCTGTGTTGATATTTTCAAGGCGCTCAGGCTCGTTGACGACCGTCAGCATTTGCAATTCGCGCATCGTCGCATATTTATGCGCCGCAGACAAAATGCGCGAAGCGGAAACAGACTGTTCTGGGATGGGGACGGCGCCCGCTTTTTGTCCGAGATAGGTTTTAAATTGCAAAAAAAGTTCGTTGTCATCGATAATCGGCTCGTATTGTTTTAAAACCCAGTCAGTCAGTTTTAAGTATTCGTCGCGGTAGTCGGTTTTTAAGATTTGCTGAACAGTCGCTTTTATATCGCAGAGCGCAATTTTTTTTAGCAAGTCAAACAAAGAAGCGTAGACAATCCAATTCCAATCGACAAAAACGCCGCGGTTTTCTTCAAACTTTCCGATTATGTACGCAATGACCATTTTTTCGCCCGCCTTATCCATTTCCACAATGTCAAACGGACGAATCAAGTCGTTCCACCGCTGAATCGAAAAGCCTTCAAAAATTTTATGTACAAATACGCGGTCAATCATACGCTCAGCGGCTTGAGCCGGACTTTTGGTCGGCATCCATTTTCTCTTTCCAGACAATCGCTTTTTTCTTTATTTCTTCGGCGTTGTCTTTGTCGCTGATGGCAATAAGCAATTTATGTTTGGCAAGGAGGAATTTAATTCCGTTGCGCATATCATCGATACGCCGCGTCGAAAGTTCGTACTTATCACGGTAACCGGAAGCAGACGCATCGAGTAATTTTGAAATAAGACGAACGTAGAGTACGGTTGTTTCGTATTCGTCGTTGTTCGGGTCAAAATATGCCTTCACGGAGTTCCGCATATCAATAAAGTTTTTTGCAACGACGGCAAAGCGTCCCTTTAATTCGACAAACGACCATTTCCACTTGCTGTTTTCACCGAATGCAAGTTCCAAAAGATTTATCGTAAAGCCGAGTTTCCGTATCAAATAGTAGCGGTTTACAATGGACTCTTTTGCCAGCGCTTCGTGCTTGTCGGCAAGTTCGGAATACGGCAAATCAATAATGTTTGTAACAATATCTTCAAGATAAATGATTGCTTTATAGAGGATTTTCCGTGCATCGTTGAGCGCGTCGTTGTTTTTTACTTCCAAAATATTGAGAGAAAGCGTATTTTGCGCCATATACAGAGACGCAATGTAAATCATATCAGCGCACAACTCAATTTTTTTATACGGCGCTTCCGCCTTGTTTGCCGCTGCTGCATTAAGCGCCGCCTTTTCGGCGTTGAGCATTTCCTTAATTTTTTCCTTATACGGTTTTACTGAGCGTGAAAATTGCAGTCTGCTTTCTTCCGAAACCTTTGCCATATATCCTCCAACAGTCCTAATTTTTAATTCGTAGTGCTTGAAGCGCCGTCTACACAACCGCGTTTCCTGCGGGTTTTCTGTAAGAAAACTTGTGCGGACGGTAATTCCGCTCTAATCATTCAAACGCTGTTCTACGCCGTCCGCAGTATTATTCAAACAACGTCCTTTGCCGTCCGAACTTTTCCAACATAGTTCGTGCATGTTCCAGCGACGCTTGGCTGCCGGCATCCCCGGAAAGCATACGCGCAATTTCTGCAACACGCTCATCGTCTTGTACAATGCGCACATGAGAAGACGTTTTTCCGTGCTCAACGCCTTTTTCAATCTTAATTTGATTATCGGCATAAACAGCAATGCTCGCAAGGTGCGTAATACAGAAAATCTGGCGGCACGAGGCAAGGTTTTTCAAATGGCTTCCGACCGCAACGGCGACTTCCCCGCCGATTCCCGTATCGATTTCGTCGAATACGAGCGTCGGCACCGTATCGATGCGGGCAAAAATCGTTTTGAGCGCAAGCATAACGCGCGAAAGTTCGCCGCCGGAAGCAATGCGCGAAAGCGGTAAGAGCGGAGAGCCGGCATTTGCGCTTATCAAAAACTCGATGTTATCCATACCGAACGGACCGCACCGCTGCTCCACGCCGTTTCCCGCTTTTTCTGTGATATTGACGCTAAAACGTGCATTTCCCATGCCGAGCGTCTTTAAAATAGTTGAAACTTCGCTGGAAAGAACATCTGCAGTCTGCCGCCGTTTTTCTGAAAGTGCTTTTGCCGCAACGTAGACTTTCTTTTCAAGTTCCGCAATCTCTTTGCTCAGCGCCTCTTTATTTTCGCTGCCGCTTCCAAGTTTTTCGAGCATTGTCTGCGCTTCGGTAAAATACGCTAAAACTTCGGAAAGCGGTGCGCTTTGAGATGAAGCATACTTTTTTTTCAAATCGTAGATGAGCGAAAGTCTGTCTTGTACTTCCGAAAGCCGCGCAGGGTCAAAAATCAGCCGCTGCGCGTATAAATTAAACTCTTCGGCAATATCGGAAAGTTCGTAAAAAAGCGCTTCAAGGCGAGAATCAAGCGCGGCAATTGTCTTATCCAAGGGAGAAAGCGTTTGGCATTCGCGCCGGATGCGCTTTAAAAGCGGGACAGCCGCTTCCTCTGACTCGTCGAGCATAGTACGTACTGCTTCCACGCCCGAATACAGTTTTTCGTAAGAGGCAAGACGCGATTCTTCTTCGATAAGCGCTTCGTCTTCGCCTTCTTTTAAATTCGCGTCTCCAATCTCTTTGAGCGCAAAAGCATACATATCAATTTTCCGAAGCCGCTCGCCGTCATCAGAATTGAGCTGCTCTAAAATCCGCCGTTTTTCAATTAAGGTCGTGTAAAGAGAGGTAAACGCGCCTACTTCGTCAGTTATTCCTGCCCGAGAGTCAAGGAATTTGCGGTGTTCGCTCACTTTCATAAGCGATTGGTGTTCGTGCTGCCCGTGAATATCGATTAAAAACGATGAAAACTCAGAAAGTTCGGCACGAGTTACAGGACTGTCTCCTATCCATGCGCCGGATTTTCCATTCAAGCGGATAAAACGCCGCAAAAGTACTCGATTGTTTTCCGCTTCAATGCCGTGCTCAGAAAGCCACGCGCCGACATCAGCAGAAGCATTGTTGAGAAAAAACGTTCCGGAAACGGATGCCTCGTTTGCTCCCGCGCGAATCTGCGTTACTTCCGCCTTGCCGCCGAGCAAAAACGAGAGCGCACCGATTAAAATGGACTTTCCCGCCCCCGTCTCGCCGGAAAGAACCGTCAGTCCCGTAGAAAATTCTATCGTAATAGTATCAATAATCGCAAAATCTTTTATCGTCAGGTCTTCAAGCATGAGGTCCTCCTGACCAATTCAATTTAGAGCGCAATGCTCCGTAAAATTTTTCTACCGTGCAGCCGGCAAGTTTAACTTTTTCAGCAATTCTGCGGATTTTTACACAGTCGCCGTCATGCAGTTCAAAGGGTTTTTGCCCGTCCACGGTAATAATGCACTCATCTTCACGCGAGGGCATAACCGTAATGCCGATTTCACCATCAGGGCTGAGCACTAGCGGGCGGCTAGAAAGCGAAAACGCATTCATCGGCGTTAAAAGCAGCGCGTCCAATTCGGGGTCGATGATAGGCCCGCCTGCCGATGTCGAATACGCCGTAGAGCCGGTCGCCGTGCTGACAATCAATCCATCCGCCTTAAAAACTCCCAAGGGCACGTGGTTATATGTAACTTCCAGCCGCGCCGTCCGCGACGAAAATTTAGAACACACAACGACATCATTTAATCCAATTGAAGAAAAAACTTCGCCTTTTTCCGACGGGCGGATAAGAGCGGCGTGCACCATTGAGCGCATAACGACAGGCAGTTTTCCC
This sequence comes from uncultured Treponema sp., assembly GCA_963539635.1. Taxonomy (GTDB): domain Bacteria; phylum Spirochaetota; class Spirochaetia; order Treponematales; family Treponemataceae; genus Treponema_D. The sequence goes on along the minus strand of CAUTOZ010000020.1, from coordinate 20,898 downwards.
TGCAAAAACAAATCGAGTTGCGTCTGCCATTCCTCTTTTTGAATGCTTGCGATAAAGCCGAATTCTCCAAAGTTGACTGGAAAAACGGGAATTTTTAAGTCGACGCAGCCGCGCGCGGCAAACAAAACAGTGCCGTCTCCGCCGAGCGTAATGACAAAATCGTTTCCAGGAAAGGGATTATCGCTGCTAAAGCCGTCAAAATTATAAAACGACGACGAAATGCCTTGCGCTGTCAAATAATCCGCAATGCGGTTTGCAAAATTGAGCGACAATTCTTTTTGGGTGTTGACGACAATCAAGCAGTTTTTCATATTTTTGCGGGACTTTACGGAAGCGTTCCCAAAACTTTTACGATTTTTGCGGCCTGCGCGTTGGAAAGGCGCGGATACAACGGAAAAAGCGCCGTCCGCAAATACAGCGATTTTGCTTTTATGCAGGAAGCGGATAATTCTTCCTCGCGCACGGCAATGACCGAATCTTCATAAGCGGGTCGAATTTCAATATCTTTTTTGGCGGCGTAGGCTTTTACGTCCTTAAAACTGCTGTTTAACACGAGCGGAAAACAGCACATTGTTGAGCCGTAGTCGAGCGTTTTTTCTTCCGAAACTTCTACACTGTACACAGGGCGCATAAAAGTTTTATGTCGTCCGCTCATGACCGCCCGCTGAAAGAGCGCAAATAATTCTTTCCGCCGCATTTCGTTGCGGTTAAACTCTTTTATTTGAATCCATGCAAGAGCGGCGTTTATGTCCGGTAAAAGTTCGGTGGACGAAAGGGAATCCGTAATTTTTTTAAGGACAATCCATTCGCGGCGATTCGGCGCAATAAGAACGGCGCCTCCTCCGGCGGTAAGCACGTCGTTTTCTTCTAGCGCCAGAATTGAATACGTGCCGAAAGAACCGGCCTTCCGCGCCTTGGATTGAGTTTCACCTTCCCCATCTGCACTTGGCGGAACAAGAGAGCCTGCTGATTTTGAAATATCTTCTATTATTGGTATGCCGAGTTCAAGCAGAGCGCCCATGCCGGGCATAATTCCCATCGATTCGTGGAGTAAGAGTGCGCGGCCGCCGTTTTTCAGTCCTTCCGCAGCCGCTTCAGCAGAGACAAGCCCTGTCGTTTCGTCTACATCAACTACGAGCGCTTTACAGCCGGCTTCTTCCAGCGCAAGCAGATGCCAGGCAGGGGCAAGGGCGGAAATCATAACCGCACCGCTCTGCTCAAAATCAAGGGCACGGAGCGCATATTTCAGTGCGGAAACAGGAGAGCGCAACGCAACGGCGCCGTCAGCGCCGGTAAATTCTTTTACGGATTGGATAAGGCGCGTATTCAATTCGCCAGGCCCAATCCTTTCGTCAACCATGCAGGTAAGGACCGCATCCATCTCCCGTCTGCGAATCGTAGAACTGTAAGTCTGAATCATGCTTAGTTGGTTGTAATAAACCTCTGAAGTTCTTTCGGGTCGAATAAGCGTTTCGTATCAAGAATGATAAGATACCCGTCTTCATCTCTGACAACGCCGTTGATATATTCGGTGCCGATTCCATTCATCATCTGCGGCGGGTCTTGAATTTCTTCCTGCTGAACGGAAAGAACGCGCGAAACGCTGTCGATAATAATTCCTATCTGCATTCCGCTGATTTTTAGGATAATAAAACCGCTTTCAAGTTCGTTGAGTTCCACTTTGGAATAGTCCGTTGCGATTTGGAAGCGCCGGTGCAAGTCGATAATCGGAATAATTTCACCGCGAAGATTCAAAATTCCTACCATATAATACGGAGCGTTGGGGATGGGACGTATCTTTTGAATCTTGACGATTTCTTTAACATCCATGATATTCACTCCGTAAAGCTCACTGCCAAGCTTAAAACTTACTAACTGTAACTGAGAATCGTCCGCAGCCATATTTCCTCCATGTAAGACAAAACTACGAATATTAGAATACACCGAAACATCGGCTTTTGCAATATTACTATTTTTATCGACATGAGTGCGCAAAGATTGATACAGGGGGAGCGTAATGCGTAATTTTTAATTCCTAATTACGCATTACGAATTAGAAATTATCAATTACCCCCTCCGTCCGCCCGAGAATCTCTAACCTTTTTGCGGAGCGTGGAGATTCTTGTAGATAAATAGACTTGTTTGGGGGAGTAGGGGGCTGGATAATTACCACCGTTGGGGAATACGTATTTTCCGGCGGCTTTTTCTGTGAGATGGAGGGAAAATTGCGATTTTTGCCCTGCCGAATTTGCTTGCGGCAAAGTTGATGAATATGGTGCTGGGACAGTAAAGAAAAAATGTGCTTTAATGGTAAATAGAAATGCTGTCTGCTCATATTTTGCCTGGTGGTAAAACGTGCGGAAAATGGTGTTTAGGAGGCGGAGTATGAACGATACGATGGTTGAAAATGCAGCGACAGACGACAGCGTCCCTGCGTCGAACCGCTCCGACAGGTCAACAAGGCTGCGTCAGCAATTACACATTACCCGCTCCCAATTACCAATTCAAAGATGTCCCGCTTGTAAAACCGAGTGCATGGAAAGTTACGGCTTATACCGCTGCGAAAATTGCGGCTATTGTTTTACGAAAAAGGTTCACGGCGCAGTAAAAATTACCGTGCGCCCAATGCGAGATGCACTTCCGACCTATATTTTCTATTTTTTTATTGCGATGTTGATTCTTTCCGGATTGATGAAAGAGGAACTTTTTATCGGCATTTCCGCTGCAGGGATATTCGTTTGTGGAATTATGGATACCGCCGTCTCGTTCTACAATCTGCGGCATTACGGCTACATCATCGAACGGCGCGCTATTTTGCGAAAAGAGGACGGTGCGGTATGGCCGCTTGCGTTTTACACAGCCGTTTTCGTTCTATTCATCGGGATTGTCGCATATGCGCTGATGACGTAAAAGTGAATGGTGAACGGGTATGCGCAGACAAAATGTGGGAGGGCGGCACCCTGTTAAATCTTTTAAGAATAGTAGCAACTGCCCGACCCCTATCTTACCTTAAAAAACAGCCCTACAAGCGCGACGGTAATCAGCATTTGCATAATAAAGAACTTTAAAAGTACCTGCGTTGCTGACCAGCCGCGGTTTTTGCGCATATGGTCGTGAAGGGGAAAGCGGACATTTGCAAATATTTTGATTTTGCAAAAGCGCAGGAGGGCGATTTTTAAAAGTCCCATGCCGCCGTTTAAAAAGATGATTGACGCTGTTGCAAGAAACATCAGCGGGTTTCCGGACACAAGAACGCCTGCTCCGATTGCAAAGCCGAGTGCACGGCTGCCGGCATCTCCCATCAACACGCTGCTCGGAAAAGCGTTGTGCCAGAGGTAGCCCATTAAAACGCCTGAAAGCGTAAACGCCATGAGCGCCCACTTTGCACCTTCGGCGATGTGGGGTACCAAAAGGTAGGCGGCGATGTCCGTGTGTCCGAGGATAAAATAGAAAACAATTCCCATCGTCAGGAGGGCAAGAAGAACGAGAATCCCAGAAAGACCGTCAACGCCGTCTGTACAATTTGTCGTGTTTATGGAAGTCCAGAGCAAAATCACGCCGACTGCAATGTAGACGGCAGGATGAACGAGAACAGGGTGCGTGATAAACGGAAACCAAAAAAACGATGAGCCGTCGGTATTTTTACTCCCGTAGTACAACAAAACAGCGGCGGCAAGACTTAAAAGCAAATCAAGAATGCCTTTACGGTACTCGCCCCAGCTGAGCGTGCTCCGGTCGTCTAAAAAGCCTGTCAGCATAGTAAGCCACGTAAGGAGTAAAATGCCCGCTTGTACAGTCCCCATAGGAATAAAAATAATGCACAAAAGCGCATATATTGTTACAAAAACTGCGCCTGCTCCAGTCGGCTTGCCTTTGGCAGCTTCTGCAGTCAACGTAAATTCCCGTCCCCGGTCGTGAGGCAGTATATCGTAGAATCGGGGAAGGAGTTTTTTTGTCAAAAAGAATCCTGAATAAAGCGAGAGTGAAATTAAAACCGTGTATGACTGTAAAAGCCGCGCCGGTCCGAAAATCCGTTGCAAGTAAGAACCAAGATAAAAAAGCATAAAAGCCCCGCTGTAATCGGAAACGCAGTCCGGCGCCGTTTTGCGCCTGCGAATCGTAAAATGAAATCTGTTCAAAAACTTCCGTTTTGGAATCGGAACAGGCTGCCTTAAAATACGCTGTTTTCAATTGTACTGTTTGTGCGATTGAAAAACTGCCCGAAAGTTCGACACCGAAAGCATTGAACTTGTCTATTAAAATGAAAGGTGGCGTATTCCCGTAAAAATCATCGAGATTCCATTTTCATTGCAAAAATTGATAAATTCTCCGTCAGTTTTGTGTCCGCCTGTCTGAATGACTGCCTTTATGCCGAATTCGGCAATTTGTTTTGTGCGTTCGTCAAACGGCAGCGTTGAATCGCTTACTAGTATTTCGGCGTGCGTGCCGGCGGAAGTAAGCGTCGTTTGCAGATTTTCGCGCGCGCTTTCTAAGGCGGCTAAAACTGCGCGGCTTTTGTTCGTGTGGCCGGATGCAATGCCGATTGCCGCGTCATTGTTTATCACGATTGCGCAGTCGGATTTTGCCGGCATCGCAACCATCATGCCGAACGCCATTGCGTCAATAAGCGGCTGAGAAGGGCGCGTTGTTGTAACGATTTTCCATTTGGTAAAAAGTTCCGTATCCGGCGTTTGAACCAAAAGCCCGTCGTCAAAAGAAACCGCTTCGTTTAAACCGCTTAAAAGCCGGTTTGCGGCAATCAAACGCAAATCTTTAAATTCGGCAAAAACGCTCAGAGCCTCTTTGGTAAAGCCGGGAGCGACAATGGCGCGGATATTCGTCTGCACGATTTCTTTTGCAGCATCGGCATCGATGACCGCACTGCAGCCTAAAACCGACTCTTCAAAGTCTTCCGGAGAGCAGCCGACGGTCTTTTTAAAAGATTCATAGACGTTCGAGCCGAGCGAAGCGCCGATTGGATTACGGCTTTTAATGCCGACGGTAAAAACCGAGCCTGCCGCCGGCGTAAACTGCGTCGCAAACGTATAATTTGCCGCGTCGGTCGTTTCGACGGTAAAGGGATTTTTTATCGTTTTGGTAAAAATGCTTACGCACTGCCATGCGACATACACATTCCTGATAATGCCGAATGTTAATTCCTTTCCCTGTAGTTTTCGAAAATTTTTGACAAAGCCGCTTCCCCCGCACAGCGTATAAAAACACGCTTTTTGATGGGGATTCATGCCGTGCCGTACGATAAATTGCTTTTCAAAGGCGGGAAGGTAATAATTCGGAAAGTACACATCGTTCTTCTGCCGTAAAATGGAGTCGGAAATTGCCGCGTCGTGCGCCGCCGTCATATTGAGGGCTTTTCCTGCAAGATAAAGCCGGAAAGAATCCTGCACAGAGCCGGTTTTCAGTTGGGTAACGGCTTCTTTATAGTCATCAGGATCGGTGAGCACGAGGATATTTTGATAATTATTTGCCGCGCTCCGAAGCAATGAGACTGTACGAATGTCTATACGTTTTTTTCCGCTTAAAAAGTCCTTTGCCGTCCGATATTCAGGCAGAATGTTGACGCAGATGAGTGAAAATCCGTCTTCATTTTCGCCGAAACGGGCTTCTTGTCCGCTTTGCAGAATTTTAAGCAGAAGACTAGAGGCGTAATCGTACGCGTTTGTCCCCGCCGCAAGAGTTTTTTCCGGCGTAAAGGGAATGGTATTGTGCCTGAGCACTTCCGCTGCCGTTCCCGCCGCACGCAGTTCCCAACTGTCGCGGAAAAGATATTCGGCAAGAAACGGAAGATTTTTCGTATCCTGAGTAAATAGCAAAGCGCGTTTGTTCATGCGCGTATGATAGCAGAATGCGCTGGAAGTGTCAGTGTAAAAGCAATGGGGAGTTGTTGAGCGGGGCGGGAGGAAAAAGACGGGAGTTGAATGATGGAACAGCGCTGCTGTCTCCCATGCTTCCGTGCGGGAAATTTGATGAAAACGCTACTTACAGGGGACAGAAGCGCGGCTGGTTTTGTAACCGGCTTTCCGCAGTTTATGCCCTGTGTCAGTTTTTTGCAGAAAACTCAGGTGGATGAAAAAGATGTATATCTCTCAAGTATGATAATAATTCGTCCGCAAGTGCAGATTGAGTTTACGCCCACAGCAGTATTTTCACGGATAGGCGGGGTTCGGCGGCAGCAGAGAAAGGCGTTTGAAAGACTTAACAGTGCTGCTGTCCGCACGAGAATATCTACATCTTTGCGTAGATGAGGATATTCTCGAAGATAAAAGCATGGGCTGGGAAAACTAATCGATACGCTCGATGAGTTGGAAACGGAAGTTGAATATGACGGATATTTTTGCAGCATACAAGACGCTGTCATAATTGTAACACTGGCAAGTCTGTGCGAACTAAAAGCGTGATGCGGATATATTCATGGGCAATGACAGAAACGGTATCAAAATTTCTAGCAGAGTTATTTGAGAACAATCATACCCTCGCTGCTTTGCGGCAAGGTTGTTTTTTGTCCCTCTGCATGGTGAAAACTCGCTTCCCTATATTTCTCTGCTATTTAGTGCTAGAATGCGCAGCGAGGCAGGCGGCGGAAAACAGTCGTTTGAATGCTTAAACGGCGGTGCCTCCTGCGGCACGTTTTTCTTGCGGCTGTCTGTTTTTCGCAGACTATGCGGCGGGGGAGGAGTGCGTCGTATTCCATTGTGGAGCGGAATGGCAGCGGCGGACGGAAACGACGCCTGCGCCCGATTGAAGCGGAAAGGGCTGGAAGCCGTTGGAGCGGAAAGCGGATTTCGAGCACCGGTTGCGCCCTAAAAGTAAAAAATGAAGCGCGGCAATCGAATTAAAAATAGTCTAGCGGAGCGGAGGCAGACTTTTACAAGCGGAGGAAAATATGAAAATAGCGATAATATACGGGGGGCGCTCCGGCGAGCATGAGGTTTCGCTGGTGTCGGCGGCGGCGGTTGCGCGGGCGGCGGCAAAAAATCATGCGGTCGTCCTCATCGGGATTACAAAAGACGGACGGTGGTTTTTGCAGCCGGAAGATGAACTGTCGCGCATAAAGAGAGACGAAAAAGCGGCGCTTGCAGTCGCGGAGACGGAAGCGGCTCACGTTTTTGTCGTGCCGGGCGGAAAGACGCACGCTTTTAAGACTGCGCAAAAGACGGTGGAGGCGGACCTTGTTTTTCCCGTCCTGCACGGAAGTTACGGCGAAGACGGTACGATTCAAGGGCTTTTTGAAATGGCGGATATTCCCTACATCGGCTGCTCAACGCTTTCAAGCGCGTTGACGATGGACAAGGAAAAGACAAAGCTGGCGCTCACGGCAGCAGGCGTTCCGGTGGTGCCGTATATCTGTATCAAGCGGAGCGACTTGCTCGATTCCGGCAGGTACGACGTATTGTTTCAGACTGCGGAAAAGACGCTCGGCTATCCGCTTTTTGTCAAACCGTGTTCGGCGGGGTCTTCCAACGGCGCGTCCAAAGCGCGCTCGGCAAAGGAGTTGTCCTATGCGCTCATGCAGGCATTTTTGTGGGACGACAAGGCGCTGGTGGAAAAAGCCGTTGATGCGCGTGAAATTGAATGCAGCGTAACCGGAAACGCCGTAACGTCTCCTCCGGAAAGTAAGATGGAGAGCGTTAAAGCGTATGCGCTCGGAGAAATTATTCCCTCGCACACCTTTTACGATTACGACGCAAAGTACAACGACCCCGACGGCGCCGCTCTCTGTGTGCCGGCGGATTTAAGTTCCGAAATGACGGAAAAGGTGCGCGCTCTGGCTGTCAAGGCGTATTGCGCGCTCGACTGCTCCGGTTTGAGCCGCGTTGATTTTCTTGTCGATAAAACGACGGGCGAAATCTTTTTAAATGAAGTGAATTCTATGCCCGGCTTTACGTCCATCAGTATGTTTCCGAAAATGTGCGCACAGGCGGGACTGGATTTTGCATCTCTGGTTGAATTATTGATTACTCAGGCGATGGCAAAATATCAGGCGAAAGCGCGGATACTGACATCGAGAAACTGAGCCTACACATATTTAAGGAAGATTTATGACAAGACAAGCGCATAGTTATCCGAACGGCTGCATTTTTTCGTCGCTCGGCGATATAAAAGGAAAGCGCATTACGGTCATGGGACTGGGGTTAAACGGCGGCGGAGAAGCGTCGGCGCGTTTTTTTCTGCGGTACGGCGCATTTGTAACTGTAACGGACATGAAAAACGAAGACGAACTGCGTCCGACAGTCGAAAAGCTTATGGGAGATGCGTCAATCGACAAACGTCGTCTTACCTTTCATTTAGGCGGGCATGACATCGCGGATTTTGAAAACGCGGACTGCGTTATAAAAAATCCCGGCATCAAAATTGACGGGAACCGCTTTCTTGCCGCTTCTAAAGCGATTGAAACGGACATAAGCGTCTTTTTATCGTTTACAAAAGCGAAAATCATCGCCGTAACGGGCAGTAAGGGAAAGTCTTCCACCGTGAGCGCGCTCTTCTACGGACTTAAAGAAGCGGGATTCAATGCCTTTTTGGGAGGCAACATTACCGTCAGCCCATTGACGTTTTTTGAGCAGACGGACGAGACTTCAACAGTCATTCTGGAACTTTCGAGTTGGCAGCTTGCGGATTTACGCGGGCGCGGCGTGCTCAAACCGCACATCGCGCTCATCACAAAAATCGTGCCCGACCATCAAAATTGGTACGGCAATATGGAAGACTACGTCGCCGATAAGCGGCTCATTTACCACGACCAAAGCAGCGCGGACTTCGCAATTTTTGACGCGGATGGAGACGAGGCAGGGACGGGACCAACGTGCGGCGGCTCGTGGGGAGATTTTTTTGCAGCGGAAGCGAAAGCGCGTGTTCTCCGCTATTCAAAGGCTCCGCTCAAAGACGGACTGTACGGCGCGTGGCTTGAAAACGGCGATGAGCCGGACGGAAAAGTACGGCTGCCTTCATCATTGACCGGCGCGGACGGCAAAAACGGCGCAGACACGGAAGAAACGGTTTTGCGCTCTCTTTTGGTACCGGGAAGCCACCTTCATCAAAACGTCTTAAACGCCGCGCTTATTATGCGCGTGCTCGACGTTCCTGCGGACAAAACGGCGGCAATTCTTTCTTCGTGGACGGGACTTGAGCACCGGCTCCAGTATTTTCATTGCTATAAGGAGCGCATACGATTTTATAACGACTCATGCGCGACGGTACCAGAAGCGGCGGCAGCGGCGGTGCGCTCTTTTTCGGACGGCGCGATACTCATCGCAGGCGGCACCGATAAGGAACTGGACTTTACGCCGCTTGCAGACGCGCTTTCCGGCGCGGACGGCAAATCTTGTGTGCAGTCGCTGTATCTGCTTGCTGGAAGCGGCACCGACAAACTCAAAATGCAGTTGGACGCGCGCGGCGTTCGGTCCACGGGCGTTTACGAAAATCTTGATTCTTTACTATGCGCCCTCAAAACGGAACTTGACGCAGACGGCAGGCGGACTGCAAACGTCGTGTTTTCCCCCGGCGCAACCTCGTTTGGAATGTTCAGCAACGAATTCGACCGCGGCAGGCAGTTTATGGCGAAGGTGAAAGCGTTGTTTGCTTGCAGGCTGCTTTAATTGAGTGCGAGAGAAGACTGCTGCATTTGCAGTCTGCCTGAATTTGCTTGCGGCAAACTCGGTGCGGAGTTTCGGCAGGCGGAAAACTCCGCTGCACACGGACAAAACTGTGCTTAACGCGGCACTTACCGCTGGGGAAAAGGCGTGAGTACGGGAGACGACCCGGGGCAGTAAATCTACGCGAACTGATAAATTCCGCTTTTCTCGTCAAGCGTCGTAAGTAGTCGTCTTACCATGCTCTGGTCAAGTCTTGCGGGAATTTTCTCCAGTCCCGTAGTTTTCCGTGCGTTCGGCGGCGGTAAGGGCGGCTTGCGCCAAGTCTTTTATATACTGCGCTTCTGCAGCGGTTTGCGGCGTTGTTCCTGCGCTTTGTAATGACTTGCGCTGCGCTTCCTGTTTGGCTTTGCGGACGGCAAGCAGCGTTTGTGCTTCCGCGAGGATTCGTCTGCATTCTTCGTTCGGCAGGTGCAGGACTTCCGCAATTTTTTCCGGTACGGCGGCGGCGAGGTCTTCAAGCGTGATAAAGGTGCGCGTAAGCGTTCTCGCTCGTTTTTCTCCGATTCCGCCGATTTTACAAAATATGCTGACCGTATTTTCTTTTGTGCGAAGACGCTGGTTTCGGCTGGTAGCAAAACGGTGCGTTTCGTCGCGGACGCGTTGCAAGAGCCTGAGCGCATCGCTTCTTTTGGGGAGGCGTATCGGCGTATGTGCAGCAGGTCTCCATATTTCTTCTTCGCGTTCTGCAAGTCCTGCAATCGGTATATCCAGTCCCAAGGAATCCAAAACTCTCTGCACCGCGTTGACTTGGCCTATGCCGCCGTCGATTAAAATCAAATCAGGGAGTTCGGCATTGTCATTGAGAAGGCGCGTGTAGCGTCTGGACGTCGCTTCGCGCATAGAGGCAAAATCGTCGATAATGCCGTCCGTCGTTTTAAGGCGGAAATAACGGTAGTTTTTTTTGTCGGGATTGCCGTTGTAAAAACTGATAAGACTTGCGACGGGAAACTTGCCTCCGATGTGCGCAATGTCAAATCCTTCTATGCGGACAGGAAGACGCGGAAGACCTAGTAATTTTTTTAGTTCTTCCATCGCAGGAATGTCGCCGCGTTCGCGGAGGCGGCGAATAATATCTTCCCGCGCGTTTTCAAACGCCATATTCATCGCCGCATGATGGAGGGGCGCATGCTCAATACTGTCGCTGACTAAAACAAGGTCAGTATCGCAGCGGAGCGTGTCTTCAATCCACTCTTTTAAAAACTCGACTGCGGCACGGGTTGGAACGTAAATGCGCGGCGGAACCTCGTCTTTTTCCGTGTAGTATGCGCGGATGAACTCAGCCGAAAGCTCATCATCTTCATTGCAGCTGATAACGCGGTGATTGTCGCGCCCGAGCAGTTTTCCGCCGCGTATTTTGAGCACTGTAAAACTGACCAACTCGCCTTCGCGCGCGTGAGCGATATAGTCGCGGTCGTTTTCGTCAAAATTTTCTACGATATTTTGATTTTGCATGACGGTGAGCGCATTTAGTCCATCCCGTAAGCGCGCCGCTTTTTCAAAGTTCAAATCATCAGCCGCTTTTTTCATCGCCGCCTTAATCTTCATGAGGGCTTTATCCCCTTTTTCCTCAAGCAGAGCGGCTATTTCTCCGAAAAATTCATTATACGCTTCTTTGGTGATTTTTCCGCAGCACGGCGCACTGCACTGTCCTATGTGGTAGTAGAGACTCGGAGCGTCGCGTTTTCTCAGCGTCTTGCAATGGCGAATCGGGTAAATCTGAAAAAGCGTATCGATGAATGTATCGAGCGCTCCTGCGTCGGGATACGGACCGAAATACGTTGAACCGTCGCGTACAATAGAGCGTGTCTTAAATAGGCGAGGGTAGTCTTCATTTGTAATTCGCAAAACTGGATAGGATTTTCCGTCTTTTAAGTTGATATTGTAGCGCGGATTATATTTTTTTATCAGATTATTTTCGAGCAGGAAGGCTTCGTATTCATTTGCCGTTGTGATATATTCGATTGTCTTTGCATGGGAAACAAGGAGCTGCGTTTTGATGTCCTTATTGCCTGCAAAATAAGAAACGAGGCGGCGCTTTAGGTTTTTCGCCTTGCCTACATAAATAACGGTTTCCTTTGAATCGCGCCAAAGGTAAACCCCGCTGGAGGACGGAGCTTTTAATGCGGTCTGATGTAACTGTTCGCGGACTGTATTTACGTTTGTCATTATGAATACTGAACGCTATTCTACCAAAAAAATTATTTTTATTCCTTTCTTTTTAATCTTTTCTTCTGCAATCTCTATCCTGTCTGCGGAAACGTATGTTTTAGGCGGTAAAGACGGTTGGAAAGACAGCGTCGTTACGACGGGACTGGTCAAGGGGAAGGGGAGATACGGCTACGAAAGTCTTGAACTTGCTCCCAATTCGAGCGAACGGACGCGGAATACAGATTTGCTTCTTGATTTTGAAGACGGCTCGTTTACCGATAAAGCAGGACATTATCAAATTGTTGAAAACGCGCTTTTCCCGTCAACACGAGCGATGCGCGGCAAGGGGGCGGCTTTAAGCCGGAGCCGCGGCAGCGGAATGAAACTTTCAGGAGACAGCGCGAGTTTTTTCGGCAGCGAAGGGCAGGCTGGCTCCTTTGTCATTGACTTTTGGATTTGCCCTGCCGTCATCGACAACGGCGAAACGCTTTTGAATTGGCGTTCATCGCGCAAAATTATGGGCGCGCTCGAATATCAAGTGATGAGCATTTATTTTTACCGCAATAAATTATTCTGCGTGTTCACCAATATTTTCGACGGCTATCTGAAAAACGGCGGCGATGTCGTTATCGAAGGCTCGTCCGTTTTAGTCCCCAATAAGTGGTCGCACCATACCATCGCTTTTCAAGAAGAAAATGGACTGTTGGAATACCGCGTAGACGGCTTGCTGGAGTTTGTTCAGCATATTACGGATTCAGGCGCCGAAGACGGAACGGTCAATCCTGCCGTTATTGGTGTTCCTGCCGAACTTGAAATCTGCGGAAACTATACGGGGCTTATCGACGATTTCCGCATTATGCGGAGCCATGTCAATATCCGGAAAGTCATCGAAGCAGAGCAGCAGGACGCGCTGTCTCGCTTCGTTTATGGCGCTGCCGGCGGAAGAATTGAGTCAAAACCGATTATGCTCAATGTTGGTACGACGCTTGATTCGATATGCGCGGAAACGACGATTCCTGAGGAAACCGCCGTTCAATTCTATGTGCGTTCGGGGGACAACCGCTTTAATTGGACTGCGACCTCGCCTGCATGGAAAGCGGTAACGCCGGATGAAAAAATTGAAGGCGTAAGCGGCACGTATTTTCAAGCGGCGGCAGAACTTTTTCCCGACGGAGCGGGAAAGCGCACTCCGTCCGTTACTGAAATCCGCCTAAACTATACGCCGCTTCCGCCTCCGACGCCGCCTCTTAAATTGAGCGCAAAAGCCGGAGACGGTTCAGTTACGCTTACGTGGAACCGCTCCGTTGATGAGTCCGCGGGCGGATATTACATTTACTACGGCACAAAACCCGGCGAATATCTCGGCAGAGCGGCTGCAGAAGGCTCATCCCCTATTAACGCAGGGAGCGTAACCGGTTATACTGTCAGCGGATTGCAGAACGGCACCGTGTATTATTTTGCGCTTGCCGCGTGGTCTCGAATCGATAAGAGTGTACGCGGCGGTTTTTCAAAAGAAGTATACGCGCGTCCTGTCAGAAAACAGTAAACGTTTTGAATTGATGCATGAATAAGGAAACGCGTGGTATGCGTTTCCTTATTGTTTTGAAAATCAGCGCTCTTTGCCGAATAGCAGCGGGGTGCGTTGCTTTTATAAGGCGGTTGCAGTCAGAAGTAATACCCTTCATTTTGACGCAGAATGCAGGGAGATTAGACTCTCCGCATGAATAAAAAACATCAGGTTCTTAGATTATGGAAGAAAAAGAGATAGTTTTAAAAAGAGCACGGAATGCGGTGCTTGCCCGCGATTTTGAACTTGCGCTCAGGCTTTATAACACGCTGCTTCAAAAAGATTCTGAAAATCCCGCCTTACTCAGCGATATTGGAAATCTGTACATAAAAGCAGGAGACGACAGTAAAGCCGCCGCTTACTTTTCGACGATTATCGAACTTGAGCCGGAAAACGAAGAAGCGCTTAATGCGATGGGAGGCATTTGCCGTCGTCTAAAAGAATACGACGAGGCAATCGACTATTTGAACCGCGCGCTCAAAATCTGCAAAGACCGCGCTTCAATAGAATATAATTTGGGATTCACCTATAAGTCGATGGGCAAAAATGAAGAGGCGATTGAGTGTTTCCAGTCGGTTATCAATGACAATCCGACAGACGTTTTAGCGTATAATCACCTCGGCGCAATTTACGCGCACCAAAAGGAATACGAAAAAGCCGTCTCCGCGTATCGGCTTGGTTTGCAGGTTGACCCCAATCATCCTATTTTACAATTCAATCTTGCGCGCGCATACGAAGCGACCGGCAACGATGCCGAAGCGATTGCTTCCTACGAAGCTGCGCTCCGCGCAAAGCCGGGCTGGACAGATGCAGTAAAAGCGTACGCAAAATTACTTTTAAAGCGCCGCCGCTCCGCCGCTGCCGCGGAGCTTATTCAAAATGCGGTTGTTCTGCACCCTGAACAGGCGGATTTACATTATCTGCTTGGGCGCACGTTTTTGCAGCAGGATAATTATGCAAAGGCGGAAGAAAATTTGGAAAAAGCGCGCGCGCTTTCCCCCGATTCTGCAAAAATTCTGTCTTCTATAGCAGAAGTCTACGAAAACAACGGGCGTACGCAGGAGGCGCTGGACGCTGCGCTTCAAGCGGAAAAGACCGATTCTAATAATATTGACTTAAAAGCGCAGACGGTACGGACGCTCCTTTCTGCAAAAAAATACGAAACGGCCTGCCGCAGGCTCAAGTCCCTTCAGTCAAAAATTCCGAATGACGTACGCTTCCTCGATTTAGGCGGGCAGTATTCAATCTGCGTCAATCATCCTGAGCGCTCAAAAGCGTTTTACGCGCGGCTGGAGGCGGTTGACCCCTCGTATACCCAGCACTTGCTCAACGCGGCAAAACGCTTCCGGCAGACGGGCAAGTTAGAAGAGGCTGCGAGTTTTGTCGATTCTTTTATCGAAAAAAATCGAAAAAATGCCGGAGCGCACTTGTTGGCAGGAAAGATTGCCGAAGAACGGGGGCTTTCCGACGCAGCGCTTGCAAATTATGAGGCTGCCGCGCGTATTGACGGCGCAAACTTTGCCGCAAAAGAAAATACAGCACGCGTCCGCGGTATTATTGCCGATGAAAAACTCAGGCGCGAACAAGAGGCGTTAGAGGCTTCTGACCGCGAAAACTTCGATAAATACGTTATCGAAATGCAGCAGCCTGAAGAGCATTTTGAAGAACCGGAAGAAACGCCGCCGCCTGCGCCGCCGGAAGACGATACGCCGCTTGATTTTGAGATTCCTGCCGACGATGAAAGTGTGCTTGATTTGCCGGAGCCTGAGCAGTCTGCCGATGATGCGTTCAGCGAGCAAATGCTTGAAGATGAAGCCGATGTGCGCGAGCAAATAGAGCCTGAAGATGACGGCATTCTTGCCGACACGGAAGAAAAGACCGCAGATAGCAAAGACGGCTCCTTGCAGGAAGAAGGCGAATCGGATTTTGCGGCGGAAAAAGATGATGAAACGCAGCGTACACAAGAAACGGAAGAGGGCAGAGAGCGCTCTGATGGGACGGCAATCGATGATTTCGATGCCGGACATGCGCTTACAAGTGCAGATGCCGCGGCTGTCGAAGATGAGCGTATACCGCCGTCCGGCGGCGTTGTTCCTGAAAATGAAACGGTATCTTCAGGCGATGCGCTGCTTGCCGACGAGACACCGCGTTCTGACGAGCGTGTGCGGGAAGATGCCGCGCTGCCGGAAGAAGGAGATGTCGCGTCTGACGGTGCCGGTATTTTAGAAGATGAAACCGAGATGTCCTCAGAAGGGGACGTTGCGTCTTATTCGGAACAAATGAAGCCGGATACGGAAGGTAAGACTGAAATTCCTGTTGAGCGCGCTCTTTCCAGTCCCCCGTATGTGAGAGAAGAAGAAAATGATCCTTCCGTGAACGCAGTGCCGCATATCGGCGTCCCCGCTTCCTATCGCATGAATGTAAAAGCGCAGCTTTCCGACGAAGACGCGCTGAAACTTGAACGGACGCTGCAGGAGGTTGCTGCAAATGCGGAAAAAGCCGTGGACGCGGCGGAAAAAGCGTGGAATGCGGCGCAGGCTGCCGCGGATTCTGCTCAGTCCGCAGACGCCGCGCAGCAATACATGAAAGAAATGTCAGAAACGCAGGAGTACAATACAGAGGATGGCGACGGCGCTTCGGATTCGGGCGGCGCTGCGGAACACGCGGTTTCTGCGTTTGAACGTCCCGCTGAGGACGATGCGGAAACGCCGCTCTCAGGCGATGACTCGGATACAAGCGGTGCGGATAATCCTGCTGCCGACGAAAGCGGTGAAAATGCGTATCAGGATTTTATGGCGCAAGTGTCTAAAATCCTTCCGGTTATCGCCCGTGTGCTTGAGAATAAAGACGACGCCAAAAAATATGAGCGCGAAATTGCATTGTTTAAAAGATTGCGCGCATTCGGCGATATTTTGCCGGAGGATAAAAAACAAGCGTTTTTGTGCAGCCGCATACGTCTCTTGCTTGACTACCTTATTTCGCGCTTGTCTGGGAAGCCCGGGCTTTTGGTAACGTCGAACGCGCTTCGCAAAACCGATGTTATGAGCGGCATGATTTGCGATATTTCGGAAGAAGGGGCAGATACGCTGGACGGAAAAGCGCTTGTTTCCAAAGTATTTGCCGATTTGCGCGAACTTTTGCCCTATCTGCCCGACCCGACGCTTACGCAGTCTCTTATGAGTGAGTCGGACAAGGTTGTCGATAAGATTACAGAGGATAAGAATTGGTAATGGGAAGTTGCCGGGCGGTAGAGAAAGGCGTTTGAACGACAGAACGATGTTGCTGCCTGCTCAAAAATCTCCATGCCCTTGCGGAAGTATGTAGATTTTTGCAAAAAAAAAATAGGCTCCGCCGTCGAGGAAAACTCAAAACTTAAGGCGGACTGCAAGCCCCATCTTTCGGTGCGTATACGGATTTTGCAGTTTCTTTGAGTTTTTCATTTGTAAAATTCCTTGTTTAAGTTAGAAATGGAGCAAATTCCGTTTGAACGACATAACGGATGCCGGCAGGCGGCGCGGAGAGTCAACGGCACAATGAAAGTACGTCTGCGCGGATTTTCCGGTAGAAAACTGTTATACGCTTCGTTTGTGCGGCGTTGTTTTTATCGGTTTGCAGGAAGCGGAGCGCTTTAAAAAGTCTAAAACGCGGCAGATAGTTCCGATTTTCCTCGTACAGAATTTTAGAAAAATAAAACTGGTATAGAAAATACTCTTCACAAATTCCGTCATTTACGGCAAGCGGAGAAATAAAATGGAGAATATATAGTGAAGTCAGACAATAAGCAGTTTCAATATGAAATACAAGACTATCAAGAAACGTGCGTACATAATATTGTGAGCATTTTTGAAAGGCTGCACCGGAAAGAAAACTTTGTTCAAGTAATGAAGGAGCACCATAATAAGCATACATATAATTTCCCGATTAAGGATACTAAAAATATAGATATAATGATGGAAACAGGAACAGGAAAAACTTTTACTTTCATTAAAACTATTTTCGAACTAAGCAAGCGCTACGGATATAAAAAATTTATCATTCTTGTTCCTACTGTACCCATTCGTGAAGGAACGAAAACAAACTTAAAAGATACAAAAGATTACTTTAAGAGTTTGTATGCCAATGAGAAAGAAAAAGAAATTGAAACTTTTGTTTATGAAGACAGAAATATTTTTGCCATTAAACAGTTTATCGGTACTGCGCATTTGTCGGTTTTGATAATGACGCCAAGTTCCTTTAACAGCAAGGACAATATTTTAAATCGTCCGCTCGAAAGCGAAATGAATCAACCTGAATTATTTTTATATACCGATAAACCGCCGAAATCGTATTTGGAATGCCTGAAACGTCTAAATCCAATTGTGATAATGGATGAACCGCATCGATTTCAAGGTAGTGCATTTAGAACTTATTTTGATGGTTTTGACAATTACTATTTGCGTTTTGGCGCTACATTCAAAAATGGTGATTTACCTTTATCAAATGTTGCCTATGTGCTCGATAGCATTTCTTCATTTCGGCAGAATTTAGTTAAGAAAATTGTTGTTTATACGCAGGATGTTGTTGAAAATAGAGACACGCTTATTGGTATTAAGGACAAAAAAGCTGTCATAAACACTTTAATTAATGGGTGCTATATAAGACGTGAATTGGGCATTGGATCTATTTTTAACGGTAAAAGCATCAAAAAAATTCTTAAAGATACAGTAGTTTTGGCAGATGATACTATTGAGAAAGTTGATTATTCTTTATCGGATGAGTCATTGCGGGCAATGATTAAAGAGACCATCGCAATACATTTTGAAAAGGAAAAGTTTTTATTTGAGCAGGGTATAAAAGCGCTTACCCTTTTTTTATGGAAAGTGATATCAGCTTATTTCGCGGTGAACATCCTAAAATCAGGAACTTTTTTGAAGAAGAATACAAAAAACAACGAGCCGAAATTATAAAAAGTATAGATAAATCAAGCGAATATTATAAATACTTACAACAGGATTTTGACCGCGACAATAACTTACTCGTTCATGCAGGATACTTCTCTGGCGACAAAGGCAATGCTGACGAAAAAATAAAAGCGGGAGTTGATGAAATCCTGAGGGATAAAAAGAAGCTGCTTTCTTTTGAAAGTCCTACTCGCTTTATCTTTTCGATATGGGCTTTACAGGAAGGGTGGGACAACCCCAATGTGTTTACCATCTGTAAACTTTCCAATCAAGGAAGCGAAATAT
This sequence comes from uncultured Treponema sp., assembly GCA_963539635.1. Lineage (GTDB taxonomy): Bacteria > Spirochaetota > Spirochaetia > Treponematales > Treponemataceae > Treponema_D. The sequence goes on along the minus strand of CAUTOZ010000020.1, from coordinate 2,287 downwards.
CAAAACTTCAACAGATTGGGCGCGGTTTACGCATTTGTGTCAATCAGCAATTAGAGAGAACCACGCTTAAAAAGCTAAATGATAACCAAGAGGCTTTTTGGAAAATCAATAACCTTGATGTGGTTGTTTCGAGTAAAGAACAGGGCTTTGTTGAAGGAATCCAACATGAAATTTTGAGTAATTCGTTCCTTGTCTCCGAAACATTTACGGAACAAGAACTCATTAAGACTCTCAAAGAAAAATCAGGATTTGATGATGATACTATAGTTACTTTGGTTGATGATGTTTTGAAAGATAAGAAAATGATTGTTCGCAAGGCAATTGTTGATGGGCAAAGAGTTTATGAAAAATCTCCCCATTTTTATGCAATTCTAAAAGAGCAAAATTTACCCGAAGCTCAAGAAAAAGTTCTAATAAATTTATTCGCAACAGATACTGCTGCTTATGTTCAGAAAGCGGATAAGAGAAAAGCGAAAAAGAAAGTGTTTATTAAAGCAACGCATTTACAAGAATTTAAAAACCTGTGGAACGCTATTCATAAAAATTCTTTTTATGTATTGGAAGATTTAACCGGAGACCAAGAAACACAACTGATACGAAATATCAAGAAAGAAATTGAAGATTTAAATATTGAACAAATACTACTCACAACAATAAAAGCTGAGTTCGATATAAAGAAAATCGGAGAACAAGGCGCAATTACAGAAACACTTGCCAATACGGTTTCCTATAAAAGCAAAGTGGACTATTTAGAGTTTGTTCGTACCATATCAAGCAGCACGAATACACCTATTTCGTTTGTTGTAAAAGTTTTCAATGCTTTAAATGGTGATTTCAAAAACAAAATGATCTGCAACAATCCTGCACAAGCAGTAAGAGAAATTTCTGAAATAATTAAAAAGAACTTAATCGCAATGATTAAAGCAAATATCACATACGATGGTATTGACGGAACCGGCTTGCCGAATGTATTCAAAATGGAAGGTGAAAAAATGTATTTAGATATTGGCAGCACCGGAAAATTTCAAAAAGATATTACAAATGATTTTTCTTTAAAAACGAAATGGGTATTTGAAGATGTAATAGAATACGATAGTGATTTTGAATTGGAAATTGTTGAGCAAGACCCTGATATTAAGGAGATTGAAATATTCGGTAAATTGCCGCGATTAAAAATCAAAACGCCTTTAGGAGATTATAACCCTGACTTTTGCTATGCAATCAAAAGTACGGAAGGAAGAAAGATATTCCTTATTGTGGAAGCAAAGGGGTATAAGACATCAACAGAGATACCGGTAAATGAAAAAGCTAAAATAGATTTCGCAAAAAAATACTTTGAAGTCTTAAAAGAGTACTACAAGGACAAAAGTATTAACATTTCATTTAAAGAACGGATAAACAAAACACAATTAGCAACGCTGATAATGGAGAACTAAAAATGAATAAAGAAGACTTTATGCAAGCAGGATTCACGGTTGTCGGAACTGAAAACAATGAGAACAAATTATTACATTTTCTGAAAGAACATTATCCAAGTGTGATAAAAGACAATGAAATAGACCTTAATGAGCTCAAAGCTATTGCAGGATTACCGATTGACGAAAAGGTAAACGGTTATGGATTAAACTTTGTAGGCAGAAACTTTGCACGGGCAAAATATGCACAAAAGACTGCAAAAGAATTTCATCTTAATAAAAATTTAAGTAAAAATATTGATACGACTCAGAATTTAGTACTTAAAGGAGATAATCTGGATAGTTTAAAAATCCTTAAAAGCTATTACACGGGTAAGGTAAAATGTATTTATATAGATCCGCCTTACAATACCGAAAAGGACGAATTTATATATCCCGACAAATTTGACAAAGAAGAAACTGAAGTATTGGGCTTGGTAAATTTAAGCGAAGATGACTTTGCCCGTATGGAGTTTAGTTTCAAAACTAAAAAAGTCACAACGGCTGGCTTTCGTTTATGTATCCTCGTCTTTTATTGGCAAGAGATTTATTACGCGATGACGGCGTAATTTTTATAAGTATTGATGATAATGAACAGGCGAATTTAAAACTGCTGTGTGGTGATGTGTTTGGGGAGGAGAATTTTTGTGCAGATATAATTTGGAATTCTACTAAGTCAGTAACAAATACTGCTTTGATATCAATTTCACATACGCATATTTTGACTTATTTTAAGAACAAAAATTATTTTGTTGTCAATAGACAGGAGTTTAGGTTACACGGCTTCAGCATGAAAAAAAGGGCTGTTTAAAATTTTAATTTCGTAGTAGCAT
>CAUTOZ010000019.1:0-26506 GCA_963539635.1 uncultured Treponema sp. | reverse complement strand
GACGTTCCCGACGAAACGCTTAAATCTGCCGTAGAAGCGGCGGATTACAAAGTTACGGGGATTGAATAATAGAAGCAGGAGCGCCTGTCCGCGTTTGTCGCAGACAAACGCATTGCGGAGTTCCATCGATGCGGCTTCCCTGCATTCCTCGCGTTAAGCAATCTGCCATTGCAAAATGCAACGCCTTTCTCCGCCCCGTAAAAAACGCCGCCTGAAAACAGCGATTTTCCTGACGGAGAATGTCCGCAAACCTCCGTTTATTTTCGCGCAGGCGGGAACTCTGTTCTATCGTTTAACCTTGCATTCTCCGCCGCCCGCCTGTTCCTCTATAACTCCGGTACCTCTCGTTTGCCGAATTCACAAAGGGCGTTTGCAATGTGAGCGTGTTCGATAATTTCGATATTCTTTTTTACTTTTTTATAAAGCCGGATTTCTCCCGTCCCGCTGCCGCCGCACAAAAGGTTGAGCACCGTCCGCCCGCCTTCGGGCAATTCAAGCATCCTGACAAAAAGTTCCGACGCAGGACAGTACACGTCCACGTCGATAACGTATTTTTTGTCCTCAAGACTGACTGACCAGTGCAGTTTTTCATCATCTTCATCAGCGGGCATTTGCGTACATTCCCATGTCGATGAATAAGCGCGCTTAGCGGAGTCCGCTGTAAACGTAAACTTTTCGTTTTCAAAATTCAAAAGAAGAGAAATGCGCCCGCCGTAAACGCCCTGCAGCACGCAGCACGATTCTTGCAGCGTTTTTCCCGTGATAAGACTTGTCAGATTGGAGGAAGAAAGATGAATCCAGTCATCCTGCATTGCCTTCCCCCAACTGCGGTCGATGTAGCCGAGCGATTTTTGCGGAGACACGTTGTATTCGCGCCCGTCAACGGTAACGGAACCGGCAAAAACCGTCCGTGCGCCCGTCGCAAACCATACGCCGCCGGCTCCCTGAAAGCCGTCCGTAAAATCCGAACGAAGTTCGTACTGCAAATCCCACGTTATAAAGCCCGCGCTGCACAAAAGTTCCGGGTGCGTATTCAAATAAGACGAAGAGCACTCAAGTCTGCCGGAGAGTTTTTGCTCCGAAAAATGACAGGCGCCCGCTTCCGCTTCAAACGTGCGTGAAGACTCTTTTACTTCATTGTATGAAAAATACGCGCAGACTTGTTTTGCTCCTTCTCCGAAAATACCCGCTCTGACAGCAACATACGAGGGCGTTACAATTGATTCGCTTTCCAACGAATACGCCGCGCTCGTTCCGGCAAGCACATTTTGCAAGTCCTCTTCGGCAATCTTTGCGCGCGCCTTAAAACCGAGCACCGCTTCCGACGGAGAGAGCAAAGGATTGAGGGCCTCAAGTTCAATAAAAAACTTTCGTTCAAGCCCCGTCGTATTTTCCGTTCCGTTAAAAACAAAACGCCTAAGAGCAAAGCCGCTTTTTTTTACGGCGCTGCCCGGCTTCCGGCGGTTTATTCTGAGCGCTTTTTTTGAAACAGACATGACTAAAAAATCTCCCTATAAAATTCCGGAACCTCTCCAAATCGACGCAGTATAACCGGCTAGTCAAACAATTGATCGATTTTTTTATTCACTTCTTTTGCCTCGTCGGGAAAATTCTCATCAAGAAATTCAAAACAAGAAACCGCAGACTTTTGCGCGTGCTCATACCAAATCGTATAAAGTTCGAATTGAATATCGTTACTCGGATAAGGAGCGCCCTGTACATCTGAAACAAGCTGACGAAGCATCTCTACGCATTGCTTTACTCGATTATCCATAAAAAAGACTCCTAAAACATTATAAATTATCGGCATAATATCGGCAAATATATAATAATACCAGAGAAAGGAACGGAAGATGATGACTGGCAGCGGAATAGACGAACTCCGCACAAACAAGAGAATAAACAAGGGCGGGCGCAGACGCTTCTTGTAACCGGCTATCCGCTCCAATTGCCTGCGGCAATTCCGCTTCTATCCGGCGCAGGCGCACTTCACGCCCGTAACAGCGTCTCCGCCCGTCTCCAAAGTCTTCGCATTCCGCCTGCCGCCGCACTCCCTCCGCGTCAAGGCGGCTTTCCGGCGCACATCTGCGATGTTTGCAAGCCCCGCCTCCGGCGCAGGCGCAGTTTTCGCATTCAAGACATATCTTCTCCGGTCAGCAGGCAAGCCCCCCCCCCCCGACGAGAGCGTCGGGGTATTAAACCCTCCGCACGAATAAAAAAAGCGCGCCCGTTGTCGGAGTCCCCGGCGCACGGGCGCGCTTTTCGTCATTTTTTTCCTGCTCTAAAAAACGTACTTTACCGCAAATTCTGCAAAGGCTCTGTCTCGCGTTTTTACGCCGCCGGATTCATACGCCGTAAAGTTGTAGAATTCGCCGTCTTTATCGTCAGCGTGAATGTAGGCGCCGCTCAAAATGAGGCTGAAGCCGCCGTACACGTTCCAGCTGACTTTCGGGAGGACTGCGACTTCTTTATTTTCGATACCAATAATACACGAGCACTCCGCCGTCAGTTTGTCGTTGAGGTATTTGTCGCTCACATTGATGACGAGTTTGTCCGACACGTAAAGAGCGTCGCTGTCATAGTCAACATCAAGTTCTTTCGCATAGCCGCTGAAGGATCCGATTGCATTGCTTTTGAGCACGTGTTTTCCGCATTCCTGCACGTTCACATTCAAATTGCTGACAGGAATATCGATGTCAAAACCAAAAAGCCACGCGATACTGTTGTTATGCACCCACGGTTTATCGCCGGCAAAGTCGTCGGTCATGTTGTACGCGCCTTCCGCCCGCAGATTGAAGCGCCAAACGGATGCCGCCGCTTCAATCCCAAAGACCTGCAGGCGGTCGTAGGAAAACTCCGGCAAGTCCCTTGACTCGGCTATATAGCTGTGCAGATACTTTCTCATGTCGAAAGAAAGCTGCTTGTTGTGTCCGTAATAATAACTTACGCCCATATCGACTGGACCAAAGGTCGCTGTTGCGCGGAGACCTGCCTGCGCATACTCAAGCGCCGTCGTGTCGGGATAAAGGCTTTCCGGATTGGAATTGATTCCGTTCACATAGGAAAGATATGCAGTGTATTTCTTTATAGTTTTTTCTGTATCGGCAGGGGTTGCAGCCGCTTTTATCGCACCTAACTTTTTTCCAAGATTATAACCGAGCGTATCGCGCACGAGTCCCGATATTTTCGTCAACTTGTATGGAGTCCACTCGCCGCTTTTTGCAAAACGGTCGACAGTCATAACCGGCGTTACAATTCCTTCTATTCTCAAGTTGACCGAAAGCGGCGAATTATAAATGACGCGAAACATGGGTTCGGCAATACGGCGGTCGATATAATCGGGAATAACAAAATCCGTGTAGTCGTTTGCATTAAAGTTATCAATGACGTGAAGTTTGTCGCCCTTGCCCCACACAACGCGCATTTTTCCGCCTTCGATAATCCAATCTCCGGCATACAGCCGCGCCGTCAACTCGTCGAGCATATCCCACTTGTAATCGCCTAAAGAATTTTTGTTGAATTTCAATTTCGCTTCAAAATCCGCACGCTCTCCGCTGTACGCTGCATTTAAATTAAAAAACGGGAAATACTCCATCTTTGTGCGGCTCCCAAAGTCCGAAAATGAGCCGTAGCCGTCAGTCGTATTAAACCACGCGCGGGCAGAAACGCCGCCGCTGCCCCCGAACTCCAGCGCAGATTTTGTTTCTGCCGCGCTTTCCGTGTCGTCATTAAACCCGAAATCCTGCGCAAAAATCCGCCCTGCCGTAAAAAGGCTTGCAATAAGGCAGAATACAATTATTTTTGTGATCTTCATAAAACGTCCTCATGCCTTGCGGCATTTAATTCAAATGTTTAAGCGTTCAAACAATTAAACGCACTAAAAAATATAGTCGGAATGAAAAAAAGTGTCAACATTTAGAAAAGCATACGAACAGTCAGGACAAATCATACGCTGCCCTGCCGTCAATATGACGCAGTGCAAATGAGGCGTTGTATCAGCGGCACGTTTAACCCGAGTTTTCCTGTGGAAAACTCAAGAGGGCGGCAACTCCGCTAAATCGTAAAAACTTTATTTCTCCGCTGCCCGTCCCTACCAATTATCCCGTCCTCCCATTATACTGGCGAGCATGGAACACAATATGATTCTCTCCGCTTCGGGCTGGAGGAAGGTTTTTGCAGCGGACGGGGACGAAGAGAGCCGCTCGCCTGATATAGGACTTGAAAATACGCTGCTTGCCGCGCTGGCTGCAGAGAGTTTTGCTCAATACATGGCAGCAAGAACAGGAAAAACGCCCGTTATCGCAGTGGGACGCGACACACGACCGACTGGAAAGGCGATTGCGGACGCCGTTCTTCGCGCTTTATGCGGCTCAGGGATACGCGTACGCTACCTTGACGTAACGGCGGCTCCCGAAATCTTTTGCTATGCGCGGCGGCTCGACGGCTTTTTATACATTTCGGCAAGTCACAATCCTATTGGGCACAATGGAATAAAGTTCGGCGCAAACGACGGCGGCGTTCTTGCAGGAAGCGAAAATGCAAAAATCATCGAGGAGTTCGTCCACAAATGCTCCCGCGAGGATGCGGAAACCTGCGCCCAAACCTTGCTTTCCCGCGCGGACGCCGCAGCAATACGCGCACTCTATGCGGACGCGGCGGAAAATAAAGCGGCGGCGCTCAACGAATACTCGTCTTTTATGAAAATCATCGCCACGGGAACAGAGTGCCGCGCCGAACAAGAAAAAATATTCGGCGCGATAAAAAAGACGCTTGCGACGGAAAACTTTGGCATTATCGCGGACATGAACGGCTCCGCGCGCACAAAAAGTATCGACCGCGCCTTTGTCGAGTCGCTCGGCATTCACTTTTTTTCTTTCAATGATAAAGCCGGCGCAATCGCGCACGCGATTATTCCTGAACCGGAAAACCTCGTTCACTGTGCAGAGGCTCTGCTCCGTCAGCACGAGAATGGTAAGGCAGAATTCCTTTTGGGCTATATGCCTGACTGCGACGGCGACCGCGGCAACATTGTCTATTGGGATGAAAAAACGAAACGCGCGCTCCCGATTGCGGCGCAGGAAGTTTTTGCGCTCTGCGTATTGTCGGAGTTGGCGTTTTCCTACCGGCAAAACGGCGGCGCGGGCGTAAAACGCGGCGTTGCAGTCAACTGTCCTACATCGATGCGTATCAATGATATCGCGGCGGCATTCGGGGCGGCGGTATTCCGTGCGGAAGTCGGAGAAGCGAATGTCGTCAATCTTGCGCGAAAAAAAAGGGCGGAAGGTTTTGAAGTGCGGATTTTAGGAGAAGGCTCGAACGGCGGCAATATAACAGAGCCGTCGAACGTGCGCGACCCGCTTGCAACGATATTCGCACTCGTAAAATTGCTGACGATTCGCGATTCTGACGGCAAAAAAGGGCTGTTCCGTCTCTGGTGCGAAAAATCAGGACAAGAGGAAGCATACAAAGACGACTTTACGCTTTCCGACATTATTGCAACGCTGCCTGTTTATGCGACGACAGGTGTCAGCGAAGCGCGTGCCATTCTCAATGTGCGCTCCGAAGACAAAGGTGCGCTCAAAAGCCGTTTTCAGGTCATTTTTGAACGAGAATGGCAAAATAAGCGCACGGAACTTTTGCAAAACTACGGCATTGCCTCATACGAAGCCGACACAACAAACGGCACGGAAGAAGTTTTAGGCGCAGCGGACTGGAACAACGCAAACGGCGGCTTAAAAATCCGCTTTTTCAACGCGGACAAAACGCCTGTCTCCTTTATTTGGATGCGCCCAAGCGGAACAGAAAACGTTTTCCGCGTACTCTGCGATGTCAAAGGCAGCGCCCCCGGCACGGAAAAAGCACTTTTGGACTGGGAACGCGCCATGCTGACAGAAGCGGACGGCAAAGGAGAATGGACGGGCAGAGAAGAACGGGCTTTGAAGATATAATGGAAGTGCGGTCTGCTCAAGTTTGCTCATTGCAAACATGGGGAGAACACTATTTTTAAGAGGGACATAAGGAATGAGTATGGAAACAATAATGACAGGAACGATGCAGCCGGAAATAGACGAACAGGCTGCCCTCGAAAAGAGAAAACAGAGTGCGGAAAGAAAACGCGAAGAAAAGCGGACACTGACTGTGTTCGGTGCGGAAACGGAATTTGACGGCGAACTTGAGTGCTCCGACGACCTTATCATCACAGGAAAGTTTGACGGGCGTATCAAGGCGGCGGGTGATCTTGAAATTGCAAAAGGTGCGGTATGCACGGTAACAACGATGAGCGCACATTCAATTATTGTCGCGGGCGCGGTAACGGGCAACATTAAAGCGGCTGACCGCGTAGAAATCTGCTCCGGCGGCGCGGTAATCGGCGACATAGAAACGTCCCGCCTCCGCATTGAAAACAAGGTTGAATTTGAAGGGCAGGTTACCATGCTTGACGCCCCGCCCGATACAAACCTCTTTGCCGGCGCGTCAAAAGAGTTTAAGTCCGCCCTCGTTCTCCGCTCAGACGGGATAGAGTAAAAATAAGCGGCTGAGGGGGATGGGTAGTTTGCAATGTTTTATGAGTAATTAAGGACAGCGGCAGACAGCGGGAATAATGGGCAGTTGCTGTGAGGCGGATTGTTTTTTCTGCTCGGCAGCGGTGTTGGAAAACTGAAAACGGCGGCTCCGACACAGAAGCGATGTTTGGGAACGGGCGGCTGTGAGCGGTTACTGCGTAGGTTGTAAAAGTTAATTGTGTGCCGTTCGCCCACGTTTTGCGGAAAGTCAAACGTGCAGAAAAACGGAATTTGGCGGACGGCGGAGAACGATATTTGAAAGACATAACGAAGTGAGCACCGACGTCCGGGAAGTTGCATTTTCCTGCGTAATGCAATATTCGCTTCGTTCAGGGGGAACTGTTCACTCTGTTCAGAGGGAATACATCCCTCCGCCCGCAGGGAGACCCATCCCTTGTACGGAAGATAATACTCCTGCGGCCAGTGGAAGCGAGTCCCTCACTCCTGATACATGGCGGACAGAAGGCAAAATTTTAGCCCTAGTAAGATACCATCTATTCTTGTCCGCGCCCCCCTCCCCTTCCAGCCTTGACACATCACAGCCCCTTCTCTATCATTCGAAACATGAACAATATATTCGGTTTTATAATTTCGTCTCTTGCTCATGCGCACGGCAATTATGCGGCGTTAGGCTCTTATTATTCTCTTAAACCGCAGCGACGCAGAGGTTTCGGGCGATAGACGGCGTATATAACCGGTTATTCTTTAGCTTGGATTGAGGGACTCTGCACTCGGAGTTCCTTTTTTTTATGCAAAACCATATTGACTGCATACAGTGAGGTAAAAATGATTGTTACTTTAAAAAAAGGTGCCGGCGATGAGCAGATGAATGAATACATCTCCGACTGGAAAGAACGCGGATTCGACGTACACGTATCAAAAGGGCAAAACGTTACGATTTTGGGGCTTGTCGGCGATACGACATCGCTTGACCCCGAACAACTGCGCGCAAACCCGTTGGTAGAAAACGTGCAGCGCGTATCGGCTCCCTACAAACTGGCAAACCGCTCTTTCCATCCCGAAAACTCCGTGATTACAGTCGGCGGGGGACAACAAGGAATTGAAGCAAGCTCGTTTGGGGCGGACGTCGTCGGCGTTATCGCAGGACCGTGTTCGGTCGAATCGGAAGAGCAGATGATTGAAATTGCGCGGGCAGTCAAAAAAAGCGGAGCGCGCTACCTCCGCGGCGGGGCATTTAAACCGCGGACGTCTCCCTATTCGTTTCAAGGACTTGGCGCTAAGGGACTTGAGTTTATGGTAACGGCAAAAAAAGAGACGGGGCTTCCGATTGTAACCGAGCTTATGGACGCGCGGCAGCTCAAATATTTTGACGACGTAGATATGATTCAAATTGGGGCGCGCAATATGCAAAACTTCGACCTGCTCAAAGAAGTGGGCAAACTCAATAAGCCCATTCTTTTAAAGCGCGGAATGGCAGCGACAGTCAAAGAGTTTTTAATGTCTGCCGAATACATTATGGCAAGCGGCAACGAAAACGTCATTTTGTGCGAGCGCGGGATCCGCACGTTCGACACCTACACGCGAAACTGCCTTGACATCAGCATTGTGCCCTACCTGCACAAAGAGACGCACCTTCCGGTCATCGTAGACCCCAGCCATGCAGGCGGAATGAGCTGGCTTGTGCCGACGCTTGCACGCGTTTCCATTGCGGCAGGCGCGGACGGCTTAATGATTGAAGTGCATAACAACCCTGAAAAAGCGCTTTCAGACGGCGAGCAGTCTCTTCGACCTTCGGAATTTGACGACTTAATGCACGTTCTTCCGCAGTTTGCCAAAATGAATGGGCGCACGCTCTAATAGTATGGAAGCAAAAAATCAGACCTACGGCATTGTAGGACTTGGCATTATGGGCGGTTCGATTGCAAAAAGCATTCGACGGACTGTTTTAAACGCAGTTGACGGAAGCGGACGGATTCTTGCCTGCGACAAAAATCCTGAAAGCCTAAACGCAGCCTTGGCGGAAAGCGTTATCGACGGCTCGTATGGGGAAGCGGACGTACAGGCTATGCTCTGCCTCTGCGACATCGTGTTCATCTGCCTGTATCCTCGTGCGACAATCTCGTTTTTGAAAGCGAACAAAGCAGCGTTTAAAAGCGGAGCGCTCGTAACGGACATCAGCGGCGTCAAAAATATTTTTGCGCATGAAACCGGTCTTACACGGAGCGATGTAGACTTTATCATTGGGCATCCGATGGCGGGCGGCGAAAAAGAAGGCTATGCAAACTCTTCGGCGGACTTTTTTATAAACCGCAACTATATCCTTATCCCTCATCCCCAAAATACGGCGGAACATCTCGACTTTATGCGAGGTCTGATTAAGGCGATGGGCTTTTCGCGCATAACCGAAACGACTATCGACACGCATGACTATAAAATTGCGTTTACGTCCCAACTCTGCCATATTATCGCAAGCGCACTGGTCGAAAGCGCAGAAGACGCTTCGATTACCGCGTTCGGCGGCGGCAGTTTTGAAGATTTAACCCGTATTGCGATGATAAACGCCCCGCTGTGGACGGAACTTTTTTTATCGAACAAACAAATGCTTTTAGCGCATATAGAACGCTTTTCCGCCCGCCTCAACGACTTAAAATCCGCCATAGAGACCGGCGACGCCGCTTATCTTTCCGCCATCCTCGAAGACACCCGCGCAAAACGAATTGAGATGAACAACGCGGCCGCAGAGAACGGAGTATGAAAGATAACGCCGGGGTGCAAGCGGGCAACGGCAGGCGGCAGAGAATGCTGTTTGAAAGATTTAACGGATATTTTCGCAAGAAATTGGCGGTTGTCGGGTGTTTTCTGCCTTTTTAATAACGCTGTTCCGTCCGCACTGGGGTTTGCTTTGAGGCAAAATCGCGGAAAACGACATTTGGGGGCGGGAAGCCTTGCTGCCGCCGAACGCTGTCCCTCTGCGGAACCACCGCAACGGACGAGAGTTCCGCCTGCATTCGCGGACGCTCAAACGACGCTTCCGTGTTAAAGCCTCCGTCCCATCATTCAAACTCTGCTCCCCCGCCTCAAAACATCACTTCTGTGTTAGAGACGCCGTTTTCAGTCCCCCAGCACCGCTGCCGAACTAAAATCCAATCCGCCTTGCAGCAACTACCTGCCCTTCCCGCTATCTGCCTCAAAGCTTAATTACTCATTAAACATCACAGACTACCTATTATCTTCCTTTCCCATCGGCTCGATTTTCTTTTTGTAAACGCGGCGCATAAAAAAGAGACATGAAAGGATTGAGGCGGCTTCAGCAACAAGGTACGCCCACCAAATAGTGTTGATATTTCCTGACAAAGAAAGGAGATAGACTGCCGGCAGCAGCACGACAACTTGGCGCACGAATGTTGCAATCATACTGTAGACAGCGTTGCCGAAGGCTTGAAACACGGAAGAAAGCGTTATTGCAACTGCCGCGCCTGCAAAACTGCAAGCAATAATGCGCATCGCAGGCACACCGATTTGAAGCATTGCAGGCGAAGCTTCAAAAAGACCCAAAAGGATCTTTGGCAAAAGTTCGAATATAGCCGTCCCCATAAGCATAATGGCAACAGCAAGGGCAAGGGATTTTTTTATTGCGGCAGTAATGCGCTCCCGCCTGCCCGCCCCGTAATTGTACGCAATAATCGGCACAATTCCATTGTTCAGTCCGAAGACAGGCATAAAAATAAAACTAACGAGTTTAAAATACACGCCGTAGAACGCAATCGCAGAAGTCGAAAATCCGCAGAGGATGAGATTGATAAAATACGTGGTAAACGACGTTATCGAATTGAGTAAAATCGACGGCAGACCCACTTTGTAAATCTCGCCGATAATACGGAAGTCGGGAATAATATTTTTGACTTCAAAACGAATTTCACGGTTCTTTTTAAGGTTGAAAAAAATCGAAACGCCAAGCCCTAAAATTTGTCCCAAAACGGTTGCAAGGGCGGCGCCGCGGATTCCCATTTTGGGGAACGGCCCTATTCCAAAAATCAAAAGCGGGTCGAAAATAACATTGAACACAGCGCCGGCAAGCTGCGAATACATCGTATAAATCGTCAATCCAGTTGACTGGAGAAGCCGGTCGAACGTAATGCCTAAAAACAGCGCAAACGACACAAACAAAACGACGTGCAAGTAGTCTTCACCATAGGAAATAATAATTTCGCCGACGTTTTGCGTTGCAAGATACGGACGCACAAACGCAAGACCTGCCGCAAAAAACGCCGCGTAATTGCACAGCGCAAGAAAAACGCCGTTCATGGCAGTTCGGTTTACGTCTTCTGACTTTCCCTGTCCCAGTTTCCGCGACAGGAGCGAATTGATACCGACTCCCGTGCCGACTGCAAAAGAAATCATCAGATTTTGCACCGGAAAGGCGAGCGATACTGCCGTCAGCGCGTCTTCGTTGATTTTTGCAACGAAAATACTATCGACAATATTGTAGAGCGCCATCACGAACATCGAAAACATCATCGGAAGCGACATGTTGATTATGAGTTTCATAACCGGCATCGTCCCCATTTTGTTTTCCGCCGAACCTGCCGAGTTTTTCATTCCGCAGTCCATCCATTCCTCCTGTTTTGTAATTGAAAACTCAAATTATTCGGCAGCGCTGTTGTCGAATAGGTTTACTGAAAACTTTTTTGTAATGCAGGCACACTGGATATCCGCTTACCGCAGACATTCGAAAAAATGTGCAGGGGAGGCGGCGTCTTGTCTGACAAACCGCGCTCCCGTCTGCGGCATTTAGTCAAGCATGGCATCGAGTTCGGCGGAAATCTTTTGGCGGTCGAGTTTTTGCCCGATAATGCAGAGTTTTATCATACGGTCGCCGACTTTTTCGTCCCATTCCGCGCGGACTTTCGGCTCTTCAGCAAGCACTTCATCGCGTTCTTTTTTGGGAAGCGTCGCAAGCCATCTGCCGGAAGCGCCTGCTTGAATCTGCCGTCCCGCCGTTTCAAAAACGTAAGCGGTTTCTTCTTCATCGCTGAACCAGACAACCCCTTTTGAGCGGATAATGTTGCGCGGCCACACGCCGGCATAATCTTCAAGTTTTGCGCGGTTAAACGGACGGCGGCGGAAATACACGAACGAGCCGATTCCATATTCGTCGTCGCCTTCATGATTGTGCGCGTGATGGTGATGATGACCGCAACTGCATTCTTCTCCGTCTTCATGATGATGTCCGTCATGTTCATCATGTTCATCGTGTTCGTCGCAATGACAATGTTCATCTTCTTCGGCGCGTTTTTCAAGTTCCGAGACCCAGCCTGCGCTTTCAAAAACCGTTTCAAAGTCAAAACGACCGGTGGAAAGCAAGTCTTCAATCGGAACTACGGCGCGCGACGTTTCTATGACTTTGACGTGCGGCTGGAGTTTATTGATGACAGCGCACACTTTTTTCATTTGGTCTTCGGTTACCAAGTCCTTTTTGTTGATGATGAGCGTCGAGCAAAATTCAATTTGCTGGACAATCAGCGACTCGATGGCTTCTTCCTGCATATCCTTTTTAAGCAGTTCGGCTCCGTCCGCAAACTCATCGACAAGCCGCTTGGCATCGACGACGCTTACGACGTTGTCAAGTTCTCCGTTGTTTATCGCTTCGATGGACTGGGCAATCGGCATCGGCTCGCAGACGCCGCTTGCTTCAATCAAAATATAGTCAAACTTGCCGGTTTCAATGAGATTTTCTATTTGCCGCACCAAGTCGGTTTTGAGCGTGCAGCAAATACAGCCGTTTGTCAGCGGCACAAGGCTGCTTTTATCCGTGATGTGCGCGCCTTTTTCGATAAGCGTCGCGTCAACGTTGATTTCGCCGATGTCGTTTACAATCACAGCGACTTTGTATCCTTTTTGATTTGCTAAAATCATGTTTAAAAGCGTCGTTTTTCCCGCGCCCAAATATCCGCACAGCAGGGTAATCGGTACCGTTTTTTTTGCCATTTGTTTCCTCGTTGTCCGAAGCGGATGCACGACGAATGCCTGCTTCCGCTCGATTTATAGAATAAATTGTCCGCAAGATTGCAGACTGGCTCAATATAGTGAAAAACGAGGATTAAGAAAAGTTCGGGGCGGGCGGCAGAGAAAGGCGGTTGAAAGCTTTAACGGGGTGCCGCCCGCTGCCAATTTTCTTTCGGAAAATTGGCGGGAAACGGCGGTTTGAGTAAACTTAATTTTGTACCCGTCCTACCACGTTTTGCTGACAGACAAAACTCGGGCAGGCGGCACACCGTTTAAGTCTGTCATACAAAACAGCAACCGCCTAGTTTTGGATAAATTTTGAACGCGGGCGGGCCGTGATATCTACGCGGCGGTTTTGGCGGCGGCCTTCTTCGGTTTTGTTGTCGGCGATGGGACGGGTGGCGCCGTAACCTTTGTAAGTGAACAGTTCTTTTGGCAGTCCCTCCGAAACAAGCGCGTTCATGACGGTGCGCGTGCGCTCAATAGAAAGATTCATTTGTCCCGCCGGACGTCCTATGTCAGCCGTATGCCCTTCAATCAAAATCGTAAATTCGTTTTCTTTGAGAATGGAAGCAAGCATTTCGGCAATCTGTGCGATACGTACGCGGTCTTCCGGCAAAAGTTCTGCAGAATCAGGAACGAATTTCAAGTCAACTGAAAAAAGAAGACCGGGCACTGTATCTTCCACTCTGATATCCGGCACTTTGTTTTGATAGATGTATTGCTTAATCGTGCGGAACGCGGCGTAATATGACGAATCTTTTTCCGGCGCTCCCACGTCGCATATCAAATTCTCTTTATCAAGGAGAATCGTAACTTTTCCCTGCTTGAGAAGCGTAAGATTTTCCGGCACCGTAAGGATTTTCAGCGCGTCACGCCGGCGCAAAATGGGGTCGGTGCGGTTTCGTCCGTAGACTTTATACGCCTTTATGTAAAGCGGGTCGGTTCCTGTTATGTCTTCGTATCGTCGGTCGTCTTCAGAATAGTCATAGTGCACGATACCGCGGCTTGTTGCAACGTCGTTGTCAATCATATTTTTTTCGTAAATGCGGTTCATGTTTTCATCCCAAATCTGCGGAAAAAAACACGGATAAACCGCGCTCGAAACGTACTCGCCGTGCACGGGAATGCTTCCGCGCGCGTCAATGATGATTCCCGTATACGAACGTGAGGGGACTGTTTCAAGCGGCTCTTCGGCAGTGTACGGATATTGATGACGAACAAGCAGACGGCTGATAGTTGTCATGTTGATTGTATTCGTCGTGCCGAGCGACTGTGTGCCGACTGCCAACACAGGCGTATTTCTTTTTCCGCTTTCAATAATGTCCGTGATGTTTTCAAGCGTCAATTCGCCGCCGGTAACAATGTCTCCAAGGTAGTTTTCATTATCAACAAAAAGATTTAAAAGCGGATCCTTTATCAGCGACGGCATTTTAAGTTTTATCAACGCTTCCGCCGCATTTTTATTAGACGGCGCGCTGTAGTCCTTCTTTCCAACATCGAGCCGAATATCTGAGTAAAAATTATTTTGCGTCCAATCGACGCTGCTTTTTGATGAAAACGCCGAATTCAAATCGATTGCGTATATCATGTGCGCCGCAAAAAATACTGCGGCTGCAAACTTCAAAGTCTTTTTCAATTTTATCCCGCCTCTGGTTATCATCGGAATATTTTGCGGCAACGTTTAGGGGCAGGGGCTGGCAGCAGAGGGCTGAAGTTGAAAGATTGAATGGAAGGCGCCGCCCGCTCTTTCCTCCGGCAAATTTGGCGCAAGAAAGACCAGCGCAATTGGGTAAAATATCGGCGATGATTTTCCAGCATGCAAGATAAAAAGTAATGCCCCCGCCGCAAAGCAGCATTTCTCTCTCGAAGCTTTATAAAACGCCGGCAGTTTTTGCGTTCTTCGGCTGCAAGATGATTAAAGGCCCTCTGCAAAACAACATGCGAGTCTTCATTAAATACCGTCTGCGGCCTGAGTGGAACGTTTAATCGGTGCCGACTGCGTCCTGATTTACGCGGATTGTCTTTACGATAAACACAAAATAAACGATATGCACAGCCCACACGACGGCAAGACAAATCCTTGCGACAGGAACTTTTTTCATCATGATAAAACCGAATGTCATTATCAGGGTGAATGTAATTATAATCGAAAGTTTTGTTGCAACAGTCATTCCGCGTTTTTGAACGAAAGATTCAAGATGCTTTTTGTAAAGTTTTGTGCCGACAAACCAGTTGTGCAGACGCTCGGAGCTGTTCGTAAAGCAAATAAGTGTCAGCAAAAAAAACGGAGTTGTCGGCAAAATAGGCAGTGCAATTCCCACGCAGCCTGCGCCTAAACTTATACAGCCGAGCGTTATCAGAATAATTTTTTTTATTTTCATAGAATTTCTCCCGTAATGTTGATTTTGCAAAAACCGTAACAGCCGACCGCGCCTAGCTTTGTCGTTCGTTTTCAATGCCGAACACTTCATCGGCAATCCGCATTGAAGATTCTCTGTGAGACACGAGTACGACAGTGCCGGAACCTTTTTCTTCTTTAATTGACTTGAGAATTCCCGCTTCGTTTAAACTGTCCAGGTTGCTCGTCGGCTCGTCGAAAAGCATAAAATCCCCGCCGTGCAGAAACGCGCGCGCAAGTCCAAGCCGCTGCCTCTCGCCTGAAGACAAAGCAGAACCGAGCTCGCCGGCAGGAGTGTCGTATCCGTTCGGCAGCGACATGATAAAATCGTGTACGCAGGCTTTTTTGCAGGCGGCAACAACTTCTTCGTGAGACGCGTTGAGTTTCGCAATTTTTACGTTGTTTTCTATGCTGTCGCGGAACAAATGCGTTTCCTGCGTTACATACGACTCCATCGCGCGGAGGTCTGAGGTATTGACGTCCTCAATATTTTTGCCGGAAATATGCACCGCGCCGAACTTTACGCTCCAAAAACGCATAAGAAGTTTGAGCAATGTCGACTTTCCGCTGCCGCTTTTTCCGGCGATTCCGATGATTTTATTTTGCGCAAAGGCGATATTCACGCCGGAAAGCACCTGCTCGTCACCGTAGTCGAAATACACATCTTCCGCAGCCGCACCGGTAAACTTTGTTTCAGGCTTTCCTGCAATGTCAACCGTTTCAGGATTTTCCGCCAAAATGTCGAGAATGCGGCTTCCGGCGGCGAAAGTGTTTTGCAGTGAGCTGC
The DNA here is from genome assembly GCA_963539635.1 of uncultured Treponema sp. Taxonomy (GTDB): domain Bacteria; phylum Spirochaetota; class Spirochaetia; order Treponematales; family Treponemataceae; genus Treponema_D. The sequence continues at coordinate 10,788 of CAUTOZ010000019.1, read as the reverse complement.
CGAGATTTGCAAGAGCCGCCGCAGGCCCGAACGAACTCATTACAACGATGAACGGAATCAAAACGCCGTGAAAGTCCAAAACGCCTTTTTTGAACAAAATCGCACCGACAAAAAGCGTCAATGCGTCAAAAATCAAAATGACGGCGGAAGACGCAGCACCGTTCCGTCCTTCAATGAGTTTCATCTTTTGTTGAACGGCTAAAAGGCGCGCGGACTTTTCATTCATCTCTTTAAGTCGTTTGTTCCCCGTGCCGTACTGCAAGATTTCAAAAAGACCGCGCAAACTTTCAAGCACGTGGCTGCTCAAGTCTCCCGCTCCGCTTCTAAAATCATCTCCAGTCCGTCCGGAATATTTTGACGTTACCAGCGGAATAACGATTCCCACTGCAATATGCGCCGAAAAAGCGATAAGGGCATACGCATAATGAAAGCGGAACAGAAATGCACACACCGCAAACGTAAACAGCGCGGAAATCGCGACAGGCGAAATCGTATGCGCATAAAACACTTCAAGCAGTTCAATGTCCGACGTAATCAGCGAAATCAAATCGCCCTTATCGCGCCCCTCAAGTTTTGCAGGACACAATTTCCGCAAGACTTGAAAAACTTTGTCACGGATGACGGCAAGAAGCTTAAACGCAATATAGTGATTAAGCGTCTGTTCGATGTAATGCAGAATACCGCGCAACAGAGCCAGAACGGCTGCCGCAATAAAAATCGTCTTGAGGGCAAGCGGGAAATCCGGCTGTTTGACGGCAAGAAGCGCATAACCGCCGAACGCGGGAATTGCAAGCGCGCATAAATGCCCCAGTGTGCCGAACAAAACCGCGCACGTCATAAAAAAAATAAGCGGACGCACAAGAACAATCAGACCGGCGGCGACGGAAAATCCGCTCTGCTTTTTTGCATTTGTATTTTCAGTTGTAATATTTTTTTTGCTCATCAAATCCTCCTCAAGGCGTCACTGCGCGACGTTTCCGTCAAGTCCGTATGTTTCAAGCGCGTTCTGCGTCTGCCATAGTTCGCCGTATACGCCGCCTGAAGCAAGCAATTCTTCGTGAGTACCGCTTTCTGCAAGTTTTCCGTGTTTGAGCGCGTAAATGTACGCGGCATTTTTCGCATTGTAGAGACGGTGAGTTATCAAAATGACTGTTTTGCTTTTTGCAAGCGAATAAATGCAGTCGATAATATCGTTTTCGCTTTCCACATCGATATTTGAAGTCGCTTCATCAAAAATGTAAACGCTGCCAGTTCGGAGCAAAGCGCGCGCAAGGGCAAGACGCTGACGCTGTCCGCCGGACAAGTTCGACGCTTTTTCCAAAAGCCGCATTTCAAGTCCCCCTTGAGAACGAATAAAATCGGCAAGTTTGACTTTTTCAAGCGCGTCCCACAAGGCACAATCCGATGAGTCTTCGGCACCCATCAAAAGATTTTCTTTAACCGTCCCTTTGAATAAATAACTTTCCGCGCCGACATATGTTATTTCCTTAAAGCGAGAATCAAAACTCACTTCCTCAAGCGGAACGCCGCCTGCCGTAATCCGACCGCGTGCGCCGGTCAATCGCCCTAAAAGGAGAGAAGCAAGCGTTGACTTTCCGCTGCCGCTTTCGCCTACAATCGCCGTAACACGCTGAGGCTGAAAGCTAAGCGTTACGCCGCTTAAAACGTCGCGCTCTCCCTCATAAGAAAAACTGACGTTTTCAAAACGGATTTCCGAGCCGCGCGGAAAATCTTCAGTACCTGAATCGGACGGCTCAGGTATATCGAGAATTTTAAAAATCTTCGCGCTTGCAGCCATTCCGTTCATTGCGACGTGAAAAAAACTTCCGAGCCGGCGCATCGGAATAAAAAATTCCGCAGATAAAAGAACGATTGCAATACATTCGGCAACCGAAATATTTCCGGCTTTGAACTGGAGCACTGCAATAATAAGCCCCAGAGCCGCGCCGCCGAAAGCAATAAAATCCATAATTATTATCGAATTGAGCTGCATCTTCAGCACGCGCATCGTAATTTTTCGGAATTGCTCCGCATCGGCGTTCATTTCGCGATTTTTTGCTTCGTCCGCGCAGTAGATTTTAAGCGTCGTCAATCCCTGCAAGTTTTCCAAAAATGTGCCGCCTAAATCGGTGTAGCGGTTCCAGTATTTTGAAAAAAGTTTTTTCGCGACCGTCTGCACGGCGGCAATGGTAAGCGGAATAAGCGGAACGCAGATAAAAAGAATGACTGCCGACGGCACGTTGATAAACAGAAAAACTGCAAAAAGCGTAAGCGGCGCAATCATGCTGTAGAAAAATTGCGGCAGATACGCGCCGAAGTAAGTTTCAAGCTGCTCGCAGCCTTCAACCGCGACCTGCACAACTTCCGCTGTTGAAACATGTGTGTTGTATGCGTTCCTTAGTTTCATCATCTTTTTTAAGATTAAAGAGCGAAGTGAATGTTTTATCATTTTTGCAGAATGAAACGATGCGGATGCGGAAAGTGCCGTAAAAACGATTCGAGCCGCAACTGACGCGGCAAAAGCCGCCGCCGTCAATATAAAATCCTGTGCCGCAAGAGTTCCGTCAAAAATTTTTGCAAGAAAATTCGCCAGCGCAAAAACCGTAACGATATTCATCGCAAGCGTAATCCACTGAAAAATGATATTCTCCGCGATATATTTTTTGCTGTCCTGAGCAAAGTTTATCAATCTTTTGTTTATCATAAGAATTATTCCGACGAAAATGCCCGAAAGTTAGCCGACAGTAACCGCCGGCCAGAAGATTACCGTACACTATCGTAAAAAAATGACAACGACGAGGGGAATTGTTATACGTGGAAGGCGGAAGTGCAAACCATAAAAAAGCGCGCTTACTGTATTTTAAGCGCGCTTTTGCCGAGAACCGGAGTCGGACCGGCACGACATTTTACCGTCGAGGGATTTTAAGTCCCTTGTGTCTACCAATTCCACCATCTCGGCATAACGATATAATAAAAAAAAGCGCCGCTTTTTACAACCACCCCGCAAGGAGGAGAGAATGCAGAGAGAAAGCAGCATTTCTCAAAGCGTCCTGTCCCGCTCTCAATTTCCCTCTTTATTTCGGAGTTCCGGCTTGCAAGCCGTATTTGATGGTGTTAATATCCGGCGCAAAGTAAGGCAAAGATGAAACCCATTAACGAATCCGCAGCATTCCGTATTTTTACTTCTCCTAATTGTAATCGGCGCGATTTTATCGTCGATGCGCTTGAGCGGCGCGGAATTAAAGCAGTTGTCATGCCGATTGACGGCAAAGAGCATATTTACGTCGTGTTTCCGCAGGAAAAATACAATCCGCTGTTCGGAATCAAAACGGTTATTGCTCATTACGACCGGTTTACAGGCAGTCCCGGAGCGAACGACAACAGTTCTTCAGTCTTTAGTCTCATGGACTTTGCAGAGCGGCTCATGGACTTCAGGGGACAGCACAATATACGAATGATTTTTACGGATGGAGAAGAATTGACCGATTCCTCAGACGGCGTATCCAGTCAAGGCGCGTTTGCGCTGGCGTCTCTGTTTCGGCGGCTTGGAATCACCGACGAAGCCTATGTTTTTGACTGTATGGGACGCGGCACCGTGCCGGTTATGGGAAATGCAACAATACCGCAGTGTGCACCTGCAGTATTGCGAAGACGGTTTACAGAATTAAATGAACGAGCGGCTGCCATGCTCAAAGCGACAGCCGGAGGAAAGTTTTTGCGGCTGCCGGTCGGTTACAGCGATAATGCGGGCTTTCTTGCGGCAGGCATTCCCGCCGTTGCAATTACGATGCTTCCCGATACCGAAGCCGAAACGTATATAACAAACCTTATGAAAACCCCTGCCTTACAAGCCTTTGTTACAAACAAAACAGTCGCTGCTGGAACAACAAAAGAAGCGCTCTCAGCATTACTGCCTCAAACGTGGCGGCTTTTTCATACGACGGGAGACGACGCAGCCTCCCTTACCCCCGAAAGTTTTTCCGTAACCGCCGCCATTCTTGATAAACTGGCAAGAATTAGAACTCCTGCAGACAGAGAACGTCGGTCGGCGGAGAAAGGAGTTTGAAAGATAGAGGGGAGTTACCGACCTAACGAGTTTTCTTGCGAAAACTCGGAGGGAACGAATTTTGGGGCTGTCATGTTTTCCTGCCGCTGCTTCCCTAAAAAAAGAAAAAACCGTCTGCATTATACAGACGGCTCTACCGGAGAAGAGACTTGAACTCTTACGTTATTGCTAACAAAGGATTTTGAGTCCTTCGTGTCTACCATTCCACCACTCCGGCGTTGGCGGAAATATATCAGAACAGGTGCTCTTTTGCAAGCGGGTCGGAGCGGTTATAATCGGTGCATGGAAAAAACGAAGGAGATGTTTGAACAGGCGGCTGTCGTTCTTAAAAATGTGTTCGGGTACAGCGAGTTTCGTCCCATGCAGCAAGAAATTATTGCGTCGGTGCTTTCCGGGCGAGACACGCTTGCGGTGATGCCGACAGGCGGAGGAAAATCTCTGTGCTATCAGATTCCCGCGCTGCTGTTCTCAGGGATTACGGTTGTCATTTCTCCGCTTATTTCGCTCATGCAGGATCAGGTGTCGTCGCTTTGGGAAAACGGCGTAAATGCGCTTTTTTTGAACAGCACGCTTGAATGGGAAGACTATATCCATGCTGTAAGACGGATTAAGTCGGGAGAGGTCAAACTCGTCTACCTTTCTCCGGAAGCGCTTGCCGCTCAGAGGACGCAAAATATTCTCCACGATTGCAGCGTTCCTGTCAGCTGCATTACGATTGACGAAGCGCACTGCGTAAGCGAGTGGGGGCATGACTTTCGTCCGGATTACATGGAGATTTCGTCCGTCCGCAGGCAGTTTAAGGGCGCGGTGTGCCTTGCCCTCACGGCAACTGCAACGTCTCACGTCCGCACGGATATTGTATCAAATCTCAACATGAACGAGCCTGAGATATTCATTGCGGGATTCAACCGTGCAAATATCTTTTTGGAAGTGCGGCAAAAACGAAACGCGCTCGCTGAAGTCAAAGAATGCCTTGAAAAGCACAGAGATGAAAGCGGAATTATTTACTGCTTTTCACGGAAACAGGTGGACAAACTCGCGGAGCAGCTTTCTGATGCAGGGTATTCGGTGATGAATTACCACGCGGGGCTTTCCGACGATGAGCGCAAAGAACACCAAACGCAATTTATCCGCGACCGTGTACGCATTATGGTTGCAACGCTTGCCTTCGGCATGGGAATCGACAAGCCGAATGTCCGCTTTGTCATCCACTACGATTTACCCAAGTCGCTCGAAGAATATTATCAGGAAATCGGACGAGCCGGACGCGACGGGCTGGCTTCTCATGCCTTGCTTTTATACAGCGCAGGCGACGCGCACAAAATCCGCTATTTTTTTGACGAATCTTCAGACAGCGAGAATTCCGAGCGGCTTTTGCAGGCGATGCTCGGCTATGCTTCCGCCGGAACGTGCCGCCGTCATTTTTTGCTTTCGTATTTCGGGGAGCGTTATATTCCGGCAGGACTTGCAGCGGCGGCAGGTATATCGGCAGCGGACGGCGGAGGAGCGCTTGAAAAATCGTCGACTTCGGATACAGCCGGTTTTCCGTGCTGCGACATCTGCAATTCGTCCGGCATTCCGCTTGAAGACGTTACCGTCCCTGCACAAAAGTTTATGAGCTGCATTTACCGCACGCAGTCGCGTTATGGAGCCGCTTACATTATCGACGTATTGCTCGGCTCAAAACAAAAACGCATTTTGGAAAACCGCCACCACGAAATTTCCACATGGGGAATCGGAAAAGAGCTTTCTAAAGACGACTGGTTTACGCTTGCCGACTCTCTTTTAATTGCGGGGTTTATCGAAAAATACGGCGAGTACAACGTACTTAAAGTTACTTCCGCCGGAAAGCAGGCACTTGCCGCACGCGCAAAAATTGAACTTCGCATAGCGCTTTCCAAGCATCGCGTTTTGAATCAAGTGCAGCCGAAAAAATCGTTTGTCGTCCATAAAAAAGGAGAATTTTTACGCAGTCTCAGCGAATCGGATACGGATTTATACACAGCGATAAAAGAATGGCGGCAGCGTACCGCAGAAGAAGAAAACGTTCCGCCGTACATCATATTCGGCGATAAAACGATTGAAGAACTCGTCCTCAAAAAGCCGCGCACTGAACGCGAACTGCTCGGCGTATTCGGTATAGGCGAAGTCAAAGCGGAAAAATTCGGCTCGGCGCTGCTGCGGCTGCTTGCAGAGTGAAGGGGGCTGTTCGGTTGTCGGAGCGGGCGGCTGCGGGCGGCGGAGCGTGTTGTTTGCATGACATAACGGAGTTCCGCCCGCACAAGATTTTACTTATTGCAAAATCTTGCAGAAAATTTCGGTCGGCGGGACGGCGGCGGCTGGTGAACGTGCGATAGTCCCGTTTGATGACGGAAAATCCGCTGCGGGCGTACACTCCGCCTGCGCCCGATTGAAGCGGAAAGGGCTGAAAGCCCTTGCAGCGGAAAGCGGATTGAAAACACCGGCTGCGCCCCGCGTATAAACATTTCTCCCCTGTCCTTGTTCAGTTGCAACTCTTTTTTGAGCATTCTATAATACGCGCATGGTAACACGAAAGACTAAGATTGTTTGTTCGATTGGGCCGGCTTGCGATAAGGATGAGACGATTCGTCAGATGATTCTTGCCGGTATGAATATCGCCCGCTTTAATTTTTCGCACGGGACGTACGAATGGCACGCGCAGGCGATGGAGAGAGTAAAACGCATTTCTGCTGAGCTTAAAATTCCTGTGGCGATTCTTCTCGACACAAAGGGACCTGAAATCCGCACGGGACTGGTAAAAGATGATAAAAAAATCACTATTACGGCAGGAGAAGAAGTTGAAATCGTTACTGACGGCTCTCCGTGTACGGAAAAGGCTGATGGCAGACGCTGTCATATTTCCATTTCGTGGAAAGAGGCTGCCGTAAAACTTTCCGTTGGAAATAAAATCCTTCTTGCCGACGGTCTTATCGAACTGCTCGTAGAAAAAATTACAAGCAGCGCGATTATGTGCCGAGCCGCCAATTCCGGCTCTATCGGCAGCCGCAAAAACGTAAACATCATCGGCGTTCATGCAGGACTTCCTATTATGTCCGACATAGATAAACGCGACTTGCTCTTTGGAAAGCAGCAAGATATCGACTTTATCGCCGCAAGTTTTGTCAGTTTTCCTGAAGAAGTTGTTGAGATAAAGGAATACCTTAAGCAAATTTCTTGCGATGCGCGTGTCATTGCGAAAATCGAAAGCGAAGAAGGCTTAAATAATATAGAAGGGATTTTAAAAGAAGCGGACGGAATTATGGTTGCGCGCGGCGACCTTGGCGTGCAGCTGCCGACCGAGCGTATTCCGCTTGCGCAAAAAGCGATTATCCGCGCCTGCCGCCTTGCCGGAAAACCGGTTATCACCGCGACGCAAATGCTTGATTCGATGATTGTAAATCCTCGTCCGACGCGCGCCGAACTGACCGACGTTTCAAATGCGGTTTTTGACGGAACGGATGCGGTTATGCTCAGCGGGGAGACTGCAGGCGGTCGGTATCCTGTTGAGGCAGTCAAAACGATGGCGCTGATTGCACAGACGACAGAAGATTCTGAAGAATATTGCCGCACGATGCTTTCTGATGATCCTTATACAAAAGAAAAAATGGATGTCGGGCGTCTCGTCGCTCACAGCGCCTACCGCGTCGCTTCAAACATTGACGCAAAAGCGATTATCGTTCCCACCCTGCACGGCAACACCGCGCGCATTATCGGTATGTTCCGTCCGGAGCAGACCGTTATCGCCGTAACTCCGCACGAAAAAGTCCTCCGCCAGTTATTGATTCAGTGGGGCGTGCTTCCTGTGCATTCAAGCGTTGCCGATGACTCGGAGACGATGATTCAAAACGCGGTCAAGCGCGCGCTCGATATGGGAGCGGTCAAACTCTCGGACAAAGTTGTTATGTGCGCGGGCATTCCGCTTTCAAGTCCGCTTATGGTAAACACAATCAAAGTGCTGATTGTCGGAAACGTTATTGCGCGCGGTACGATGTTCGGCTGTGCCGACGAAGCTGCGCCCCGCTCAAGCGGACGCATTATCCGCACGGAAGATATGCCGGCATTCAAAGATAAAATCCGCGTTCATCGCCACATGATTCTTGTCTGCCGCCGAATTACCGAAGACATGATTCCCGCTCTGCGGGCAGTCGACGGCGTTGTGTCCGAGGCGGGAAGCGACATCAGCGCTGAGGAATTGACGCTTATCAATTCGTCTTTAGTGTGGGTCTTAAACGTCCCAGACGCGCAAAAAGTGCTTGAAAGCGACCTTTCTGTTACTTTGGACGGGGAGCAGGGACTCATTTACGAAGGCATAATCTGATGAAAATGGTATTGCTCGGCACGGGAACGAGCCAAGGCGTTCCCTGCATTGCGTGCCGCTGCGCCGTGTGCCGCTCAAAAGACCGACGGGACAAGCGCCTGCGGTGCAGCGCCTATGTTACGCACAAAAATCGGGACAAAAGCGTTACGCACATTCTCATTGATGCGGGGCCTGAGTTCCGGATACAGGCGCTCAAGCATAAAATACAAGCCGTTGACGCCGTGCTCTTGACGCACAGTCATGCCGACCACCTGCACGGGCTTGATGACTTACGCGTATTCAGTCACACAAAGTCTTCCGACGAGTTTTCAGGCACCGACGGCGAAGGTCTTCCGGTCTACGCGAATAAAAGCACGCTAAAGGATGTCAAAAGCAGGTTTTCTTATGTGTTTCGAGAAACGCAGGAAGGCGGCGGCAAGCCGAAAATCGACCTTATCGACTGTAAGATTTTTGAAGGAGCAGAGGCGCCGCGGATAGGAGATCTTATCGTAACGCCGATAAAGATGAAACACGGCGCAATAAAGACAACTGGCTGGCTTTTGTCGTGCGCAGGCAGGGGCGGCAGACGACATTCCATTGCGTATTTGACCGACTGCAACGAAATTAAAGATTCATCTATTGAAAAGCTAAAAAATAATGCGGGTTCTCTTGACCATCTTGTTATTGACGGGCTTCGTATTCCGGGGCATTCGACGCATTTTTCGTTTTTGGAAGCGCTTGCCGCCGCGGATAAAATCGGCGCGAGGCACACGTGGCTTACGCATATCACGCACTTAAACAGTCATGTGCAAATCAGAGAGTATATTACCGAGCACTTACATGAGTTTCCGCACCTTTCAGAGATTGTAAAATCCGGCGGTACGGTCGCTCCCGCATACGATGGGCTGAAGTTATATAATTCGTAATGCGTAATGAGGAATGCGTAATTGGCGGGAGGCGGAGAATGGAGTTTAAATGGCACAACTGTACTCGTTCATCCTCACAAAAGAATTAAACTCGTACGCAGAACCCTCCTTCGTGCAGACGCGGAGGCATAGTGCGTTAAAAACACTGTCAGCGCATAGGGCAAAACTTATGATGACGGCAAAGGCGGTGAAAATTAAGCCTCATCTTGCGCTCGATACTCAAGATTTTCGTATGCTTTTGACGTGCCTCGACTAACCAAGACATTCCCAAACGAGAAATTATCGATTGCAGTGCCGTTTTTGTTCCATTACCCTCTCGGACAGTGATGAAAAACAAAGTTTGCAAGATAAAACGGAGTTCGAGCGCCGTAATGACGTTCGAACTCCGCAGCGTCTTTCCTCCCCGCAGCGCCTTCTTTTAGCGGAGTTTTATCCAGCAAATCCGCAGCCAGTCGTTCCGTGCCAATCTCTCATGCAGCGCCGGATAACTGCTATTAAGTTTGAATGATTTATTTGCGCCCTCTCCGCACAAGTTTGCTGTCGCAAACGTACTGATAACGCAAGGGCAAAAGCGGCTTTTACATTCGATATTTCCACGAGAAACGGTTTTGTGCTACAGTCGGCACAGGACTTGCGGGACATGGAAGAAGAATTGATACGGACAGCGGCGCTTATCGGTGCGGATGCGCTGCAAAAACTGCGGGAAGCGCAGGCGGCGGTATTTGGACTTGGCGGCGTGGGCGGATATGCTGCGGAAGCGCTTGTGCGGACGGGAATCGGCGCGCTCGACATTATCGACGGCGATACAATCAGTCTATCGAATATCAACCGCCAGATTTTTGCGCTGCATTCGACAGTCGGACAGTACAAAAGCGAGGCGGCAAAAGATCGGCTGCTCGACATTCGGAAGGACTGTAAAATCACTGCTTACTCCTATTTTTATGGAGAAGAGACGGCACATCTTTTCGATTTTTCTCAATACGACTATGTTATCGACGCGGTGGATGATGTTCAGGCAAAAATCGCCTTGATTGAAGCCGCCACTGCTGCCGGAACTCCTGTCATTAGTTGTATGGGCGCAGGAAACAAAATGAATCCGTGCGCGTTTGAAGTTGCCGACATTTTTGAAACGTCGGTATGCCCGCTTGCGCGCGTCATGCGCCGAGAACTTCGAAAGCGCGGCATTGCGCATCTGAAAACCGTGTATTCAAAAGAAACGCCCATAAAAGCGGACGGACTGCAAATACTCGACAACGGAACAGAAACCTGCCGGTCAGTGCGAAAAATAGTTCCGGCAAGCATCGCCTTTGTTCCGGCTGCTGCGGGACTGCTTATTGCATCGGAAGTCGTAAAAGATTTAATTGACTGGAAAGGCGGCAGCTGAAAGCGGCAGACAGATTTTTATCCGCAGGAAAATGCGCCGCGCCCCTGTAAAAAGAATTGTGTAAATGGCTGACAAAAATATACTCTATGAGGAG
>CAUTOZ010000018.1:0-27229 GCA_963539635.1 uncultured Treponema sp. | reverse complement strand
ATCAATTCCTCCATAACGTTACTTTACTATACTTTTCTTTCGTGCTGAGACCCTGCCTTCCAATCCCTCAAGCATAGCGTAATAACGCTGAATGCTTTTAATACCGTCCCGTGCAGGGTCGAAGTATTTGTCGAGCGCAAGCACATCTTCCCATACGGCAACGGCTTTTTCAAAATCGCGCGCGGCATAGTACGAAAGTCCTTCGGCGTACAAGGCTTCAACCTGCCGGCGTTTATCTCCGCGTCCTTTGTCGCCGAGTTTAATTTTTGCAGAAAAACTTAAGCGGTTAACAGGATTTATAGACGAAGCAAGGTCGAGAGTGTAGTTGACGTTCATGCGGATTTTTAAAAGTTCAAATTCGCTGCCGAGACTGATACGCGGATTTCCGCCTTTGAGTTGGAAACCTGCGAGGAGCGACATAAACTTTGTAATTTTAACTTCCGTTCCGCCGCCGACGGTAAAGGTTTGCAGTTCAGTAATGGTAAAAAGATTGACCGGCTGACGGTATTCAAAAGAAAGTAAAAGCATATTGATTGGTTTATACGAAATGCCGACGCTTGCGCCGGAGGGAAGCGGATCGTCGAGTTTTACTTTTTTTGAAAATCCCGTAATCGCCGCGCCAAGGTTTGTAAGGCTTAAACCGATTTTTAAATTCCCGTCCGGAGAATCGTAAAACTTTGCCGCATTAAATTGCAGCATCATTCCTGCGTCTGCCATAAATGCAAGCGCTGACTGAGCAAGTCCCGAATTGCTTACAATGGCTCCCGAATTGTCGTCCGCGTAGTCAGGAACGGCGCGCCACGCCGTTTTAAAGTTTCCGCCGACAGCAAGCCCCTTAAACGTGTAGCCTGCAAAAAAATTGTACGCAGTGTTGAGCGAGAGTGCTGTCTCCGAATAATAATTTGACGCCGCCCGCTCGCCGAATCGGTCGTATTCGGTAAAGGGGACGTAAAAGCAGCTTAGTTTTCCGCCGACGCCGAGGTTTCCAAAGCGTGTTGAAGCGGCAAGCGTTTCTTTTGCAGAGTCGGCAATCCACGCGTTGTGAAAAAGCGCGGCTTCTGTTTCGTTTAAAAGGGCGGAGGCGGCCGGATTGTAGTCGATAAAACTGATATCATCGGAAAGAGCGGTGTATGCGGAGCCAAGACTTTCTGCGCGCCCGCCGGAGGGGATTAAAAGAGAGCGGAACGACGTTGTGCCTTCATGGGCGCCCGCTGTGTTGTAAAAGGCGTCGGCAAGACTTGACCCCGCTTTTGTGTAGTCGAGCGGGAAGGCGCGAGAGACAGAGAGCAATAAAATTGCCGAAAAAATATGCTGATAATGAACGCTTATCTTTTTCATGCTTTTCCGAAATGCCTTAGCCCAAATTAACATAATTTATATGTTTTAGTAAATCGGGAAAAAAAGGTGCCGCTCCCAATTTGTGCCGTGCTGATAGTTTGAATTTCGGCTTTTTCTTCTGCATGATATACCATTTTATACCGAAAAAGAGTATAGTACCCCATTATAGCGGCGCGCACCGCCGATACTGCATAGTCTGCGGCGGCTGGCCGGAATGGAAAACTTCCGCTTTTAGGAATAACGCCGCTTTTGTGAGGGTAAGGGCGTCATAATTTGAAGACTTCGTAACTGCCCCGCGCCGGAGCGGTTTTGCAGAGCAAAAGTCTTCCGCGGCAGCGGAAGACCGTGCCGCACAGGGGCGGTAGGAAACAGCGCCGGCCCATTTATAGTTTAAGAACGAAAAATTTTGAGGAGCTTGTCTGGAGAAATGAAAAAACGCGCAGGTCTGTTTTTTTTACTCGCAGCGCTCTTTTGCTCATGGATTTTTGCGGAAGAAGACGCGGCGCCGAAGACGCTTTCTGAAATCGACGCAATTATTAAGCGTACTGAATACGACGACGCGCTTTCCGCCCTGCACGTGTATCTGACAGCGCACCCCGAACATTTTGACCGCGTACAGACGCGCGTAAAAAAAATCTTCCGCGCCCGAAATCTTTACACACAACTTGCCGACCAGTTTTTCTACACGCTGTATAACGACCCTGACAACAACGAAAAACTCGGCGCTTTGACCGACCGGCTGTTAGCGTTGGAAAAAGATCCCAAAACGCCCATTCTTCAACTTATAAAAGAACACAACGATATCGCGGCAATTGCCCGCTATAGTTCTATTCAAAATAAAACGGCGCAGTTGACGGTAAAAGGCAACTATGCGGCGGCGGCAAAGACTGCAAACGAAGGATTTTTTCTCTACCGCGACGAGTTTAACGAAATGTTTGCCGGAACCGAGCGGCAGGCTGGACTTGAAGCAAGCCTTGCTGAAATCAACACGCTTATCGTGCAGTACGAAGGACTGCAAAAACCGCTTGAAGCGGCAAAAAACGCGTATCTTGCCGCGCTGAAAGCCGGAAACATCGCAGGAATTGAAAGCGCGTTTCAAAACGCTCAAACTGAATTTTCCAAATTTGCCGAAGTGCGCAATAAAGTCTGCAAAACCGGACGCTTGTTCGACAAACAGTATGCCGATTTGGGCAGAAAGACCGACGTACACGGCATTATGTTCTATTATTATGCGCGCGGTTGTATTTTCGGGTGGCGCGAAGAGCCGAATTTGGGCGTTTTAGGCGCAATGGACGGACAGTGGAATACCTATCTTGCCGAAATGAAAACTCGTTCCGCAGAAACCGCTTCGGCAAAGTCCGCATCTCTTGAAAAAAGCGGCTCGCTTGCAAAGTTCGATAAAAAAGCCGCCTCAGCAAAAACGGCAGTCTTTACTGACTTGCGTGCACTCAGCGCAGTGTCACAGGGTGTAAACGCTTTTGATTCCCTTTTAATTTCCGAAAAAGACGGAGAACTTTTAAGTCCCCAAGAGAATTTTAAACTTTCCTTCCAGTATCTTGCCGAAGGCTCAGAGTTTTCGCTTTCGCTTATCTCACACGCTGCGCAAATCGCAGAAAATCTCCGCACAGCCTCCGCTTTTGCCTTTCCTGAGACGGCGGTTTCGACCGAGCGGGAAGGAACGGATAATTCGGCACCTCTTTTTGAAGCCTACGCAAAAGTAAATGACGTGCGCGCTGCCGCAGCGAAAAAAGGTTTTTCAGAGTCGGATACGGCAAAAGAATACGCGCAAAAACTTGCGGCGCAAAAAAACAGCCGCTCCGCAAAAAAACAATCCGCCTCTCATGCAGAAACGCCGGAAACAGAGGGCGGAGATAAGGAAGAAGCGGCTGCCGAACAGGGGCGGAAAAATACCGATTCGCTTGTTGAATGGAAAAGTTTTGATAAATCGGTGCAAAAACTTTCCGGCGATTTTACTTCGTTTGCGGATTCAAGTGCGGCAGCAATTTTAAGCCGCGCCGCCGATTTTTATTCGTCCTGCGGTCTTGAATACGTAACGGAAGCAGGAATGCAAAAAGACCGGACGGAAGAATTGATAAACGGCGTCAAAGATGACGCGGCAAAAAAAACTGACGATTCGCTTGCAATCGTTAAGCGCTATCCCAAAGAGGGACTTGCAGCCCTGTCCGCGCTCGACGCTTATATCGATTCAGCGGAAAAAGCGCTTTTGCAGGCTTTAACGCGGCTCGACACTCCCTATACGACGCAGTACAAGACGGCATATACGTCGGTGAAAAAATCTGCCGAACTGCTTGCAGACTTAAAAATTTCTACTTTATCAATGCGGGACAGTGCGCGCACAATGGCAGCGCTTGCCGAAAACGCTAAAAATGATGCGGCGGAAAAATTTGCAGCGGCACAACGCGCGCTTTCTCAAAAGAACTTTAAAAAGGCGCGTGAAAATCTTTCGCGCGCGGCAACAAAGTATCTGGAAGCATTATCCTACAATGAAGACGACGCGCTCCGCTCAGCAAGCGACCGTGCACTTCGTGAACTGGGCGAAGAAATCAACCGGCAGGAAAACGTCCTCGTTGTAAAAGATGTGCGTGAACTTAAAAATCAAGCGCGCGCGCAGTTTGACCGCGACAATTTTGAAGGCGCCGAGCGGCTTTTACGCCGCGCTGCCGAGCGGTGGGCTGTTACCAATGTCGAAGAAGACCTTGAAATAGTCAACATGATGGCTCTTGTCGAAACGGCGCTTTCGATGAAGGGCGGCCGCGCGGTTTTGCCCGGTGACCAACTGTATACGGAAGTTTCGCAGATTTTGAGCATTGCAAATCAATATTACGACCAAGGCGTACGGCTTTCAGCGCAGGGCAAAAAGGCAGAAGCCGTACAACGACTCAATGACGGACTGCAAAAACTCAAAGAGTTACGCGACGTTGTGCCGCTCAATCAAGAAGCGAACCTCTTAAACTTAAAGATTCAAAAAATCATGAATCCCGAAGAATTCAGACAGAATTTCGGAAAGAGGATTGCAGCGGCGCGTGCAAATATAAAAGACCCCAAAAAGCGCAAAGAAGCCTACAGCGAACTTGACGATTTATACAAAACCGACCCCGACTATCCAGGCTTTAAAGAATTGATGTACGACGTCAAAGTGGAACTCGGCATTATCAGAAAGCCGCCTGATACAAGCGGTCTGAAAAAATCCGCAGAACTTACCGAGCAGGCTCGTCGTATCTTTGCTTCTGCCGGACGCGAAGATAAAGCGTTGATGCGGAACGCTATGGCGCTTGCAGATCAGGCGATTGCGCTTAATGCGGCAAACGGAGACGCCATTATCTTAAAAGATGAAATTTCGCGCCGCCTTGACGGAAACGCGACTGTCGTTATTTCCGCGCACGACTTGGAGTTGTACAACCGCGCCGTGCAGTATCTGCGGGCGGACGACGTTATCGGCGCGCAAAACCTTGTCGCCGAACTGCTTAAAAATCCAAAGAACCGCTATTCCTCGCAGATTCTTGAACTTGAAAAACGAATAAAACTTCAGAAATGACGTATGAAAGATATGCTTGCACTTTTTAATAGAAGAATAAAATTTTTCGCTTTGGCAGGACTTTTTTTTGCAGTCCTTCCACTCCGTCTTGCCGCGCAATTTTATTGGGAAGACACAGCAGTTATTTCCGCTGCAGACTCCCGTTTTCCGCGCGTCGTCGAGAATGGCAAGGTCTCCTACATTCTCTGGCAGGAAGTCGATACGAAAACATCGCGCATTTGGCTTTCATGCAGAACGCAAAATGCTGACGGCACATGGCGCGATAATCGGCGCTTTGCAGGACCGCTCATCTATTCAGGAGAAGTGCCGGATATGTATTCGGCGGCGTTGTCTGACGCAGGCACGCTTGCAGTCGTAACGCTTTCGGGAACCAAACGGATTTCAGTCTTCGTTTCGACTGACGGAGCGCAGTCTTTTACGCGGACAGACTTTTCCGAAGAAAAACGCTCGTTTATCGCGCCGCGCATTTATTGTTCGCGCAAAGGAAAGTTTTATCTTTTTACCTCGCTCAGCCGCCCCGAAACGGAAGGCGTTGTTGCAATCAACCGCTTTTATATGTACGTTTCAACATCGCAGGACGGGACAAAATGGTCGAATTTTTCAGAGTTTGCGCCCTCGCCCGACTTACGAAACCCGTTTGCGCCGGTATTTTCTTCATCCGCCCAAGGGGATTTTGTCGTTTTTCAAGCGCAGTACCAAAGCGGCGGCAGGCTTTCCTATCAATTATATTCATCCGTGTCGGAAAATAACGGAAACTCGTGGTCTCATCCTGTCCTTTTAACCGACTTTTATTCGACTGCGGACTTTACCGAATTCAACAATCAGCGTCCCTTTGCCGCCTCGTTCGGCGGAAAAACTTATGTCGCATGGGAGCGGCGCACTATCTATTCGGATACGGATTCTCTGTGGCTCATGCAGATTGACAAAAACGGCGCCGTGCAGGGAAGTCATGAAGCAGTTTCCGAAGACGGTAACTCCAAAGCGGCGGTTTTATTCCAGTATCAAAATAAATTGTCCGCCGCGTGGTTTGACAGCCGCACAGGAACGGATACTGCGTACATGGCGCAAAAAGACGGTTTGTTTTGGGAAGAAACGCAGTTGTCTTCAGGCAGACGCGCGGCGGTGTTTGTGTATCCGCTTTTTGTTCGTCCCCAAGACGGAGGGACTGGAAAAGCGCTCTCTTTTATTTGGCAGGAAAATCCGCCGTCTTCAGCGGCATCCCGTATTTGCTATCTTGCCCCCGACAATTTCGCGCCGCCGCCGGTTGTAAGTCCTGTCAATTATAAAAGCGGAAGCCGCACGCGTGAAAATGCTGTCAGTTACCGCATTGCTCTCCCGCAGGATTCTTCCGGCATAACCGGATACACCTACAGTTGGTCGAACAACCCGTACACAGAACCTCCTGAAGACATCTTGAATTTAAAATTCCCGTCGGAAACGCGCATAAACGTCAAGGCAGCCGAAGAAGGCAAATGGTATTTTAAGGCGAAAACCGTTGACGAAGCGGGAAACTGGTCTAAAAGCGCCTCGTCGGAGTTCATACTCGATTTAACGCCGCCCAAAACGCCGCGCGTTACGGTAAAAGAGAGCGCGGACAGCACAGGATTTTTGCCGTCGAACACGTTTGCGCTTTCAATAAATCCTGCCGAAGATGATGACGACGTTGCCGGCTATGTGTATTCATGGGAAAAGATTGCCGACGTTCCGCGCGCGTTCGCTTCAAGTCCTTCGCGCAAAACAAAAAAATCTGCCGAAGAATTGAGCGCCTTTGCCGAACGGCTTTTAAGCCGAAATGAAAATGCTATTACGCGGCGGCGGCGTTTAAGCGGCTTGACCGGCTCATCTACGATTTACAAAACCAATCTTCCGAACGCGCTCTACGTTTTATCCTTTTCTGCGGTGGACAAAGCCGGCAACACGGGCGAGCAGGCGCATATTCCCGTCCTGTTGAACAAATACGTTCCGCATACGTCGATAACCGAAGTGCGCAAAAATGAATCGGTGTTCGGCGACCTGTCGTTTACGGTGTACGGCACAGATTTTACATTTGACGGCACCGTAACGCACATCTACATCGACAAAGACGGCAAAGCGCCCTACGATCTGACGATTGACGCAAAGGATTTTAAACTCGTTTCCAACAGCGAAATCGGCGGCATCAATATCGGCTCTGACCTTGAAACCGGCTCGTACTACGTGGGACTCAATCATTCCGACCGCGGCGTTTTTATGACGCACGCTCCAGTCCTTACCAAAGAGACGAACGGAACTGTCAAAATCGAAAGCGGATTTGAATACGTCCCCTCGTGGCAGGTGTTTATGCCGTCGGGCGCATATAAAATCCAGACGGGACTTGCGCTCTTTATCGCAGTCGTCTTGATTCTTATTTTTATTACCGTCCTCTTTGCCGTTTCGTTTGCGCGTACTGCGCTTGAAATTTACAACGTCAGACAAGTGGTAAATCAACTTGAAAAAGGAGAACTTATGGATTCGTTTGCAGAGGCGGCTTCAGGCGGACTGAAGTCTTCTTCCAAAAAAGGCAGTTTAAAGTACCAGATGATTGGCTTTACGGTCTCTCTTATCATTTTAGTAACGCTGCTTGTTACCGTCTTCCTTTCTTTCCGAATGCTCCGCGAACAGCGCACCAATATGCTGCAAGGACTGGAAAACCGTGCCGACGTTTTGCTTTCAAGCATTTCTTCGAGCGTCAAAACCTACCTTCCGGAGCAAAACGTCCTTGAATTAAGCGAATTGCCGCCGCAGTCGTCTTCAATTCCTGAAGTCGATTTTGTAACGGTTACGGGCTTTCCGCATTCAGAAAATGCAAAAGCCGATAAATCGTCGATTTTGTATGTGTGGGCATCGAACGATCCGGACTTACAGGCTAAAATCGGCGGCGGCCCGCTCTCGCCGGGATTTTCGCATTTGGATACGGAAGTAACAACTGAAATCGAAAAACGTTGCGCCGCGCTCAATGCGGAGACCGGCAGTCGTATCGCCGCTTTTGACGAGCGTCTTGAGCGGCTCGACAAAGAGTACGCGGACGCTTCGACGGCGCGCAATTCTGCCCGCATTGCCGAAATCCGTAAAATGTCAGGAGATGTGCGCGCGCAAATCAAACAGGAATTGAGTGCAATTGAGCGCGAAAGCGAAAGTTCCGTTCCCGATTTCCACGCATACATTACTGATACGTCATTTATCGTTACGGCGCGGATTTTGCTCAACCTTATTCCGATGTTTAGAGGCAAATTTGGCAGCGAAACAAAATTCCTTTTGTATCGTCCGGTTATCTTCCGCTCCGCCTCGTCAAAGGACTTTGTAAACGGCATTTTGCTTCTTCAAATCGATATCAGTTCCTTTGCCCAGCAGTTGGTCGACTCGGAAAAAGGAATTATGGTTACGGCAGGCATTATTTCTCTTGCAGCGATTGCGTTCGGCGTACTTGGCGCGGTACTCCTTGCAAACGTCATTGTCCGCCCGCTTAAAAAACTTGAAGCGTTTGTCGGAACGATTACGTCGGAAAAGCACAAGGAAAAACTTGCAGGCGAAGATAAAAATATTCAAATCAAGCGGAATGACGAAATCGGCAGTTTAGGACTTTCAATGAACCGCTTAAAAGAAGAATTGGCGCGCGCTGCCCGCGAAGAAAATTTGCAGAACGACGGTAAATCCGTTCAAAAAGCCTTTTTGCCGCTTTTAAAACTTGCAGAAGGCGGACAGCAGACGATTGCAAGTTTTGACGACGGAAAACTCAACTGTTTCGGGTATTATGAAGGCGCGTCCGCTGTTTCCGGCGACTATTTCGACTATAAAAAACTCGACGAACGCTGGTACGTTCTCATTAAGTGCGATGCGTCAGGACACGGCGTTCCGGCAGGTCTTATCATGACTGTCGTTGCAACATTGTTCCGCCGCTATTTTGAGCAGTGGTCGTTTGCAAAAGAGGGAACGCGCTTAAATGTCCTCGTTACGCAGATAAACGACCTTATCGAGTCGATTGGACTAAAAGGCAAATTTGCGACGATAATCGTCTGTCTTTTTGATTCAAGCAACGGCGACTTGTATATGTGCAATGCGGGAGACAACATCGTTCATATTTATGACTCGGTTGAAAAGCGCATAAAAATCTTAAAACTCTTTGAAACGCCTGCAGCAGGTCCTTTGCCGTCATTTATGGTTGATATGCGGGGCGGTTTTAAAGTCGAAAAAACGAATCTAAAAAAAGGCGACGTGCTTTTGCTTTACACCGACGGTATCGAAGAATCGACGCGCTTTTTCCGCGACGGAGCCTACCGTGTCATACACTGCGCCGAGCGCGGGCTAAAAGAAGGCGACGAACACGGAAATCACCTTGTCGGTGCGCAGAGCGAACAACTTGAAGCCGACCGCGTTCAGGAAATCCTTGAAAGCGTATTTAACCGCCGCAAATTTTCTCTTCCTAAATATCACAATCCCATTCCGACTGAAAATCTGGAATTCGATTTTTCGACGTGCGAGGGAACGATAGAAGAAGCGATTATCGCGCTTGTCTCTGTAGAAAAGGTTTTTAGAATGTACAAAAGCCCTGCGGCGCAAAGTTCCGATACCGTGCGCGTTGACCGCAGAATCGACGCGTTCTTAAAAGACCATTTTAATCTGTACGCCTATTACTGCCGCTACGATGAAGCCGCCGCCTCCGAGTCGAGTGCGGATAAAAACTACATTTTTTACACAAACCTCATGGAAGACGACCAAGCCGACGACCTTACGCTGCTTGCAATCCGGCGGATGTAACAGGAGCGGGGCGGACGGGAAAAAGGCGGACGGGAGAAACGTGGTTAAAAGACTTAACGGAGCAGCCGTCCGCTTCAAGTTTGCCGTGCGGGAAACTTGCGGAAAACATTTTTTTCAGTTTGCGTTCGGCGGCAGAAAACTTTATCTGCGCTCCTTAATGAAGCCGCCGTTGCGTCTGTAAAGCGTCATTCTTTGTCGCCTGCAATTTTTTTCCATTCGTATAAAAATACGTTATAAGGAGGCTTTCTTATTGCGTAATCGGCGTAATCCGTTATATACAATGTGCACGAGAGGTGTACAATGAAATCCAAACCGCTTATTTTTATTACCGAAGACGTGCCGGAGATTGCAGACCTCATGGCGATGTATCTGAACAAGGCGGAAAAAGAGACGAAAATATTTGAAAGTGCCGAAGATACGCTCAAAGCGCTTGAAGAAGGGGCGGAACCGGATTTATTTATCGTTGACTTAAATCTGCCGGGCATGAGCGGGTTTGATTTTCTGCAAAAGATACGGACGGAATATAAACGTGTCATTCCCGCTGTTGTGGTCTCTGCGCGCGATGCGGACGAAGACATTATACGAGGCTTGGGTCTCGGCGCGGACGAGTTTGTAACAAAGCCTTTTTCGCCGAAAGTGCTTGTTGCGCGCGTAGAAGCGAATTTACGGCGCGCTGTAGTCAGTTCCGCCGCGGCGGAAACGTGCATTGCGTTCGGCGACTACGTTTTGCTTTTGGACAGCAATGTCTTAAAAAAAGGCGCGCTCAAGGTGCAGCTCTCCATAAAAGAATATGCGATTTTAGAATATTTGGTAAAAAATGCCGGAACTACGCTCACTCCGGAAAAAATCTATCAGGATATATGGAAGTCAAATTATGGAGACTTGACGGCAGTTGCAGTCTACGTGCAGCGCCTCCGCAAAAAAATTGAAGACGACCCCGCCAATCCCGAATACATAAAAACGCAGTTCGGCAAAGGCTATATTTTTTCCAAAGAATCGATACGGCGCACATGACGATAAAAACGCAGTTAAGGATTTTCGCCGCCGTCATCATCATGATTCCGCTTTTGTGTCTGTTGAGCATACGCGGCTACCGCCATTATTCTGCCGTACAGCGGACATTTCTCAAAGATTTTAGACGGATTGAAAGCAACACAACTATCAATATTTCATCAGAGGACTGGGACGTGCTCCTCAATGCAGTGCGGAACATGGAGCCGGACATTGAAGCCGCTCTTATCATTCAAGATGTGGTGCAGGTTTCTACGATGGAAGAATTAAAGGAAAATCAAATTATCCGTGAAAAAGAATTGTGGAATTTTGTACGGGACACGGGATTTAAATACGCCTACCGTTTTGAAATTCCGCCGGCAGACATTCCGTCGCAAAAAGGCGTTATGCTTTTAAGCCGCGTCGCCCGCCAAAAAGACGGAGACATTCAGCACGCAGTCCCGCTTGTCATTCTGACCTTTTCGCTCATATTCATCATGATGTGTATGCTGACGATATTCACGATTTCGCATTCGATTTTTTCTTCTCTCATGCTCTTAAAAAAGCAGACGCAAAAAATTGCTGACGGCGATTTAGATGCGCCGATTGAAATTCCTGCGGAGGGCATGAAAACAAACGAAATTACGCAGTTTTTAAGCAGTCTTGAGCGTATGAGAACGTCTCTTCTTGAAGCAAAGAGCCGCCAGTCGCTTTTTGTGATGGGAATAAGCCACGATTTACGCACGCCGGTTGCAGTCATCAAGGGGTATACCGAGGCGATGCTCGACGGCATTATGACTTCAAAAGAGGAAGTTGCTTCCGCGCTCAAAATAATCAGCACAAAGACCGCGCAGCTCCAGTCGATGCTCGACACGCTCATAAATTACGAGCGGTTTAAGACGAAGGACATGAATGAAGTACTGCGTCCGCAAAAACTGGTGCCGCTTTTAATCGGTTTTGCGCGCAATGCCGAAGCGACGGGCACGATATTCCACAAAAATATTTCGTATTCGGTGGACTTAGACCACGATTTTGCCGTTCCCATCAACGAGCAGCTTTTACTGCGCGCATTTGAAAATATTTTGAGCAACGCAATGCGCCACACAAACGACGGCGGGAGCATTATTTTGCGCGCGTTCGAGCGGCAGGACTGTATAGAACTTTCTATCGAAGACACGGGCAGCGGCATTGAGCCGAAAGACATCGAGCATATTTTCGACCTCTTTTACCGCGGCACAAATTCCCGCCGCGAAGAGGGCATGGGGATTGGACTTGCCGTCGTAAAAAACATTATCGACCTCCACGGCTGGAACATTGAAGTCGAGTCCGCAAAAAACATGGGGACAAAATTTATTATCACCGTCCCCAAAGAGCGACTTGAGGAAGAGCGGTGCAATGCGTAAGCGAGGGAGAGACAGAGAAAACGGTACCTCTGTTCCATCAAATCCCCCGCTCTCCGCCGCCAGCCGCATACAATTGAATAAATCATATTTTACGATTATATTTTGCCTAACTTAGGCAGTGGGAGCACTATTTAAGAATTTTGTCGTACTATGGGTCATTTTGTGATAAATCAAAACATATTGCAAAAGAATGGATAAAAAGTACCGCCGGCTGCAAAGGCAGGACAGGCGGCACGGATTTCATTTTTAAAAAGGCGGTGTTATGGAACAGAGTCAGCTTTCGAGCGAAGAAATTATACCTATTCGTATAGGAATTGATGTGGGGTCGACGACGGTAAAAATTGCCGTGCTCGACGATGACGACGCTATCATCTATGCGGACTATCAACGGCACCGCGCCGATATCCGCAATACGATTATCAGCGTCGTCAACACGGCGTTCGACAAAATCGAAGGACGCTTTCCGGCAGGCGACAAACAGACAATTTCCGTCAAAGTTACCGGTTCGGGAGGACTTTCAGTCTCGCAATGGCTGAACATTCCCTTTATTCAAGAAGTGATTGCAGCGACGACCGCCGTAAAAAAATTAATTCCGCAGACGGATGTCGTTATTGAACTCGGCGGAGAAGACGCAAAAATCACTTATTTTAAAGGCGGAATAGAACAACGCATGAACGGCTCGTGCGCAGGCGGAACCGGCGCGTTTATCGACCAAATGGCAGCGCTCCTTGAAACCGACGCGACCGGCTTAAACAAAATCGCCGCTGACGCAACGACGATTTATCCGATTGCCGCCCGCTGCGGCGTTTTTGCCAAAACGGACGTGCAGCCGCTCATCAATGAGGGGGCG
Organism: uncultured Treponema sp.; assembly: GCA_963539635.1. GTDB lineage: Bacteria > Spirochaetota > Spirochaetia > Treponematales > Treponemataceae > Treponema_D. The sequence goes on along the minus strand of CAUTOZ010000018.1, from coordinate 14,319 downwards.
CGACGCGAAGACATTGCCGCTTCCATCTTTCAAGCAGTTGTAACTCAGACTATTTCAGGTCTTGCCTGCGGAAAACCTATTCGCGGAAACGTCGCTTTTTTAGGCGGCCCTCTGCACTTCCTTAATCAACTGCGCGAACGCTTTATTTTAACGCTCAAACTCACGCCGGAAGAAACAATCGTTCCCGATAATTCCCAGCTTTTCGTTGCGGCAGGCTCGGCATTTTCCGCCGAACGGGATATTTCTAACGCAGGAGAAGAAAATAAAAACGGTTTTCCGACAATCGCTTCGTTCCGAAAGAGTCTGAAAAATCTTGTCGGCGCAGAACTTTCCGAAGTCCAGCGACTTGACCATCTTTTTGACTCCGAGCAAGAGCTGGAAGACTTTAGAAAACGTCACGAAAACGAAAAAGCCGCCCGCGCTCCGCTTGAACAAGCCTCAGGGCCTGTCTTTTTGGGGCTGGATTCCGGCTCTACGACAACAAAAGCCGTTCTTGCCGATACGGAAGGGCGCATTCTCTGGGACTTTTATGCCTCTAATCAAGGCAGTCCCGTCGAACTTGCGGTCAAAGTGCTCAAGGACTTGTACCGTATTCTTCCTAAAGACGCGTATATCGCGCGCGCCGTCTCCACCGGCTATGGAGAAGCGCTGTTTCAGGCGGCGCTCGGCGTTGATTCAGGGGAAGTTGAGACAATTACGCACTTCCGCGCCGCAGATTTTTTTGTGCCGGGCGTTGAATTCCTCCTTGATATCGGCGGACAGGACATGAAATGCCTCCAAATAAAAGACGGCGCAATTGTTTCCATTCAATTAAATGAAGCGTGCTCTGCCGGCTGCGGCAGTTTTCTTGAAAACTTTGCGCGCACGATGGGAATGGACGTCCGCGAATTTAGCAAAATCGCCTTGCTTGCAGAAAAGCCCGTCGATTTGGGCAGCCGCTGTACGGTCTTTATGAACAGCCGCGTTAAGCAAGCGCAAAAGGAAGGCGCTGCCGTCGCCGATATTTCTGCAGGACTTTCATATTCGGTTATCAAAAACGCGCTTTTTAAGGTTATTAAACTGCGCAACGCCGGCGACATCGGAAAAAAAGTCGTCGTGCAGGGCGGCACGTTCAACAACGATGCGGTTTTACGCGCTTTTGAAAAGATTTCCGGCGTAGAAGTTTTCCGTCCCGACGTCGCAGGACTCATGGGCGCGTACGGCTCCGCGCTCATCGCATATGACCAGTGGCGCGACCTTACCGCGCCCAAACCGGGAGAGCCGGAAAATCTCGTGCAGGACGTGCGCTCAAATCTTGCCACGCTCGATGAACTTGAACAATTCCACGTAGATTTACAACTGCGCCGCTGCGGCAAATGCCAAAATAACTGTCTGCTTACGATAAATGCGTTCAATACCGGCTCTGAAAACCGCCTTTTTGTTACCGGAAACCGCTGCGAAATCGGCGCAGAACTTGAAGGCAATGTCATCGACGCAAGCAATAAGAAAAATACCGCTGCTGCCTCCGGCGAAAAAATGCCCAATCTCTTTGATTGGAAATACAAACGCTTGTTTAGCTACGTTCCGCTCAAAACTGCCGACGCGCCGATGGGAGAAGTCGGCATTCCGCGCGTACTAAATATGTACGAAAATTATCCGCTGTGGTTTACGTTTTTTACCAAACTCGGCTTCCGCGTGCGGATTTCTCCGCGTTCGACGAAAAACATCTACGAAAAAGGTATCGAAACGATTCCGTCCGAATCCGTATGTTATCCAGGAAAAATTACGCATGGACACGTCGTCGCTCTTTTGCAGCAGGGCGTAAAATTCATCTTTTATCCATGCGCTCCCTACGAACTGCAAGAAGACAAGGGCGCGGGCAATCACTACAACTGTCCGATTGTAACAAGTTATCCCGAAGTGCTCCGCAATAATGTTGAAGCGCTCCGACAAGACCCCGACTTGCTGTACATGAATCCGTTTTTACCGATTTATGATAAAAAGCGGCTTGCCGAACGCTTGTATGAAGAATTGCACGTTCATTTTCCAACATTGACTCAAATGCAAATTCGAGACGCGGTTGATGCCGCATGGCAAGAACAGCAAAAATTCCGCGAGGAGACGCAAGAAGCCGGAGAGGAAGCGCTTGAAGAAGTTATCCGCGCCGGCGGAAGCGGCATTGTGCTTGCCGGTCGTCCTTATCACGTTGACCCCGAAATCAATCATGGAATCCCTGAAATGATAAACGGGCTGGGACTTGCAGTCTTTACGGAAGACAGCGTTGCCCACCTCGGAAGCATTGAACGCCCCATGCGCATTGTAGACCAGTGGGTCTATCACAATCGTTTGTACCGCGCAGGCGCCTTCGTTTCTGAAATGCCGAATCTAGAACTCGTGCAGTTGACGAGTTTCGGCTGCGGGCTTGACGCGGTTACTGCCGACCAAGTAGACGAAATTATGAAGTCAAAAGGCAAAATGTACACGCTCATCAAAATTGACGAAGGCTCGAACCTCGGCGCCGTCAGGATTCGCATACGCTCGTTGATTGCTGCCGTTAAAGCACGGCAGCGGAGCGGCAAAAAGCCTGCTGCCCAGTCTGCCGCCTACCACCGCAGGATTTTTACGAAGGAAATGAAATATTCCCACACGATACTGGGGCCGCAGTTATCTCCTATGCATTCGGTATTTTTGCAGCGGGCGTTCCGGTACAGCGGCTACAATCTGGTCATTCTTGATTCAATTGACCCCAAAGCCGTCGATGCGGGATTAAAATATGTCAACAACGACGCCTGCTATCCGTCCATTCTTGTTGCAGGACAGATGATTGCCGCCCTCGAATCGGGAAAATACGACTTAAATCATACGTCGCTCATCATATCGCAGACGGGAGGCGGCTGCCGCGCGACAAACTACATCGGCTTTATCCGCCGCGCTTTAAATGACGCGGGCTGGAGCCACATTCCAGTCCTTTCGTTGAGTGCGCAGGCGTTTGAAACAAATCCCGGCTTTAAGGTAACGCCGATTTTGCTTCATCGCATGATTATGGGAATTATGATCGGCGACTTATTGATGCGCGTTTTATACCGCACGCGCCCCTACGAAGCCGTTGCCGGTTCGGCGAATGCGCTCTACGAAAAATGGAGTGCGCGAGCCGAAAAGCAGCTCAAGTCCCTTTCGTTTGCGGGCTATCACCGGCTTTTGAAAAATATCATCAAAGACTTTGACAATCTGCCGCTTTTGCCTATCAAAAAGCCGCGCGTCGGCGTCGTCGGAGAAATTTTAGTCAAATTTCACCCGACTGCAAACAATCAGATTGTCGAAACGATTGAAAAAGAGGGCGCCGAATGCGTCATGCCCGACCTTGCAGACTTTTTTGCCTATTCGTTTAGTACGGGCATTTTCCGCCACGAGGAACTTGCATTCCCCAAAAAGACTGAACGCAACGCGCGGCTTTTGGTGTGGTTCCTTGAGCGCTACCGTGTGCAGATGAAAAAATACTTAAAAGCAAGCCGCCGTTTTGACGCTCCGTCTTCCATTTATGAACTTATGGACGGCGTAAACGACATCGTAAAACTTGGTAATATCACCGGCGAAGGCTGGTTTTTGACAGCGGAAATGGTCGAACTGATTCAAGAAGGGGTACCGAGTATTGCCTGTGTTCAGCCGTTCGCCTGTCTTCCGAATCACGTTACGGGCAAGGGCATGATAAAGGAATTGCGCCGCCGTTTTCCGGGCGCAAATATCAGCGCAATCGACTACGACCCCGGTTCAAGCGAAGTCAATCAGCTTAATCGCCTAAAACTGCTGCTTTCCAATGCGCCTGCGGGGAAACACCCTGATGAAGACGAGTTTGGCATTATCGTCAATCCCGACGGAACTAAAACGCGCCCCGAAGTCCGCCTTGCTGCAGGCGCTGCGGACGTAAACATTCAGGATGCCGGCTTGCTTGCCGCCGTCCCCGCTGCAAATATGGGCATATTGACTTCAGTCCCGCTAAAAAGAGTCAAAGCGCAACGCGCTCGGAGGATTGTAAATGAAAAAGAAGATTGCTGCGTTCTGTAATTGCGCGCTGTTTTTGTGCAGCGCAGGTCTTTTTGCCGAATACAATAAATTCGGCGTGCCGGATTCGTCTGAAATCCGCAAAGATTTAGTTGAAACGTGGTTTGAGGCACCGCTTTCAATGGTACGGACAAACCGACCTCAAATCCGTGCAAACGCAGTCGGACAAAAGTTTCAAATCCGGCTTGAAGAAACGGAAGATGCATTCAACATTTTTGTCGCGCCGTTTGCGCGTATGGAAGTCGATGTCTATTCCGAAAAAGGAAAATCGACGGTCTTGCAGGATGTTTTTCCCGGCGACGGAGCGGGAGCATGGCTGCTTTCGCGCAGTAAACAGACTGGAAATCCGTCTTTTGTCCGCTATTATTTTGCCGCCGACAGCGACGTGTACGTACAGTTCGTGCCGTCGGGCAAAACTACATACGCCGATTTTATCGTCTACGGACTGTATGCTGCACGCGGCGTACCGACGGGGCTTCCTTTCTCACGATTTTACGGTTCGTCTTTCGATGAAATTATGCGCTGGACGGGCGACCGTCTTCCGTGGGAATACGCACAGATTCATACCGACGGCTATCACGCTTCCCGCCAGATGATACATTTTATCCGCGAGCGGCAGCTTTCGATTATGTACACAGAAGATGCCATTTACGACGAAAACGGAAAGTCCATTTTTATTTCGACTGGAAAGCCGCGTCCCGTCCGCCCCGAAGAAAAAGGCAAGCGTGCGCTTTCAGGAGCAGGATTTCTTAAGTGGATTGCGGACGGCATTATCGAGCCTTTAACCGGCGGCAGGCTTAAACGCGAGCCGCTTTTGTTGCAAACCGTTTCGTATAAGGACACGGGATTTCAGGGCATTCTTTCCCAAGATTACGATATTTCTTTTTCTCTTGACTGGATACGCAATATTGCGGCGGCAGTTTACTCTGTCCGCACGGGACACACCTATCTTTACAATGAAGCCGGCGTAGATGTTTCGATAGAGCCTTTTTCCGCCGAGATGACTGCGCAGGGAATAAAAAATGTTTCTGGTTTTATCAAAGATACCGGCTATGCGATGACGACGCTCAAGCCGCTTTTGTACGTTCTTGCCGCGTCGGAACCGGAGACGTTCTATTTTGCCGCCATCCGCGAAACTGACCGGCGCACAACACCCGAAGTGCGGGTGTTCAACGAATGCGCAGTATTTTTTCCGTATTTCGATGAAAAAGGGCACTTTCAATGCTCAGTGTTTAAGGACGGAGCGGAAATCTCATTTGAGCGCTTTTACAGCCGCTACTATAAAGAATTCATCTTTCTTACGCGGGCGCGCTGCTCAGAACAGTTTTTTCCTGAGTAAAATGGACACTGCGGACGGCAGAGAGCGTTGGGCGGTAAAAACGGTGATTGCAAGACACAACTGACTTGCCGCCCCTCTCCGTTTTGCCCGACAGCAAAACGTGAAGACAACGGTACTCGCAGGGAGAGAGGAACGCGGGCAGAAATCCTAACCGGATTTCCGCAGTTCGTTTCGTTGAAGCAAGAAAAGTTTGCGCTGATGTCAAACTTCGTTGAAAGTCTTCCTGTCCAAAGAACAAAGAAAACGGAATTCTCCCCGTGTTCACAAGAATTTTCAGTCCTAGTACGTTGTCGCTTGCAAGCCCCGAAAATACCAATTCTTGATTATACCACCCGCAGGAGAATACAAAAGCGTTTGCTTCCGCGAACAAATAACAGTCCCGCCAGCAACATGCGCATCGACACGATACGAGTGCATCCAGCAGCAAAGCATCCCGCTGTCAGTCCATGCAAAAAAGTGAGACTTTAGTGAGTCCCCTCCATGCGTAATTATATTGACGGCACAGCTGCGGCTGTTTCGACAAGGTTTCATCTTTATAAAAAGCGCAATTTGCGGTAGGCTCAAAAAGAACGCTGTAATGTCCGCATACGGTTGACTGGATATGCGTTTTTCCCCAATGCGGACAGCGGCAGAATTTCCTATAAATTATAGAAGAAAACCAAAAAAGGCGGGAATTATGGAAAATGAATCTTTACACGAATTGCAAAAAATGTATGACGAGTCGTCGAATATCGTATTTTTCGGCGGCGCAGGAGTTTCTACGGAAAGCGGAATTCCCGACTTCCGCAGTCAAGACGGACTGTACAATCAACAGTGGAAATATCCGCCGGAGCAAATTATCAGCCGCACGTTTTTTGAACACGACACAAAGGAATTTTATCGGTTTTATCGCGAAAAATTGATTATCAAAGGCGCAAAACCAAACGCTGCGCACATCGCGCTTGCAAAAATGGAAGAAGCCGGAAAACTGAAAGCGGTGGTAACACAAAATATTGACGGTCTGCACCAGGCGGCAGGCAGCAAAAATGTTTTTGAACTGCACGGAAGCACGCTGCGAAATTACTGTATGCGCTGCGGCGCATTTTATGGCGCGGACTTTATTGCACAGAGCGCTGCCTCTCCGGATACGCTTCCCCATTGCGAAAAATGCGGCGCGCTTATTAAGCCCGACGTTGTCCTTTACGAGGAAGGGCTGGAACAAAACGTCATCATGGGCGCCGTCAACGCAATTTCCGCCGCGGATATGCTGATTATCGGCGGTACGTCGCTCGTCGTCTATCCTGCCGCAGGTTTGGTAGATTATTTTGCCGGCAGATACCTCGTTCTTATCAACAAAAGCGCCACCTCATCGGACGCCCGCGCACACCTCGTTATCCGCGAAAAAATCGGAGAAGTACTCGGTGCGCTCAAAGTGTAAGCCGGCGGCAGAGAAAAGCGCCTGAAAGATTTAGCGTAGTTTTCGCCCACACGAGCATAGTTCAGCGGGAGGGAAAAACAGAGTTTAAGAGCGGCAGCACACTTGCGTCATTCAATTTTCATCTTCCGCCGTCCAGTTGGCTTTTCTATCAAAAACTCAAGCGGGCAAAAAAATGAGTGGTAAAAAAAGAACAGGTTCTCGTTTCCCGCTCCCCTCTGCCCATTTCCTCTGCCATGCGCCCCGTAAGCCCTCTTCCCGCAGCCTACGTATCCGCACGAACAGCCATGCCGCGTCGAAATATGGATATATTTGCCCCAGCACCTCTGCCGCAAAAACGCCGTCAGTGTACATTGCCTCTTAAAAAGGATATAGTACGCGCCGTATGAACTTTACGGATTTTAATTTGAACGAAAAACTGCTTGCCGGTCTTGCTTCGTGTTCTTACACGGAATGTACGCCCGTTCAAGAGCAGGTCTTAAAACTTTCGCAAGACGGCTCAGACCTTTATGTGCAGTCCCAAACGGGAACGGGAAAAACCGCCGCCTACCTTGTTTCGATTATTCAAGCAATGCTTTCAAACGAAAAAAATCGGGGCGCAAAAGCGCTTATTATGATTCCGACGCGCGAACTTGCCGTTCAAGTGGAAGAGGAAGCAAAAGCGCTCCTTTCGGCGGCAGAATTAAAAGCGTTCAGTTTTTACGGCGGCATCGGCTACGAGAGGCAGATTGACGCAGTAAAAAAAGGCGTGGACATCATCATCGGAACGCCCGGACGCTTAATTGACTTAAACGAAGGAAAAAATCTTGATTTTTCAGCCGTAAAATTTCTTGTCATCGACGAAGCAGACCGTATGTTCGACATGGGATTTTATCCCGACTTGCGCACACTTTTAAAAGTTCTTCCTGCAAGCGAAGAGCGGCAGACAATGCTTTTCAGCGCGACGCTTAACTCTTATGTCAAAAATCTTGCGTGGGAATACACGCGCGACGCGAAGGAAATCGAAATTGAAGCGGAAAATATTACCGTCTCGGAAATTCGGCAAGAATTGATTCACGTTTCAAGTGACGACAAAATGCGGCTTTTAATCGGGATTTTAAAAAACGAAAATGCGCAGAGCGTCATTATTTTTTGCAATACCAAACGAAGCTGTGAAGTCGTTGCGAAGCGGCTTGAATTGAACGGCATTAACGCAGGCTTTATTATCGGGGACTTACCGCAGGCAAAGCGCTTAAAGATTTTAAACAAATTTAAGGAAGGAAAATGCGCCGTTCTTGTTGCGACCGACGTTGCAGCGCGCGGCATAGACGTAGACAATCTTGCAATGGTTATAAACTTCGATCTTCCAAATGAAGCGGAAAACTACGTGCACCGCATTGGACGCACGGCGCGCGCAGGAAAGACGGGCAAAGCGTATACTTTTTGCTCCGAGCAGGACGTATACAGTCTTCCGCCGATAGAGCGCTTTATCGAAATGCAGATTCCTTCAAAAGTTGCAGACGATTCATTGATGGCGGAAGACAAAAGCAAGGGCATTTATATCCAAACCGAATTCCAAAAGGACTATGCCGATTCTCCTGCCAAGCCGCACAGAAGCGAGCGGGGCGCAAAACGGCAGAATACGTTTGACGGCAAAAGAAAGTACGAGCGGACAAAAGGGCGCGCTTCCCGCTCAGACGCAAGACCTGAACGGCACTCCAGTAAGCAGAGAGCAGCAGTGAATCCGCGCGGCGTACAAAGCAGCGCGGAAACATTTTCTCAGATGGAAACGCTTTCTTTTGAAGAGCGCATGAAGATTTACAAGCAAAAATATGCGTCATCTCAAATGCCGAAAGAATCTCAAAAGGAAAGGAGCGGGAAGGGCAAAAGCGCAAAACGTCCCTTTGACTCAACAGCAAAAACTGCGCGAAAAACTCCATACAGTAAAAGCGATTACAAAAAGAGTGCGCAAACACGGAAAAACAGCGGCGTATCGAAACAAAACGCACGCCAAACAACAGGGCGCAAAAATTCTGTGCAGTCGGAAAAGAAAACAGGGCTTTTTTCCCGCATCAAAGCTTTTTTTACAAAAAAATAAGGAACAGTTGGTACAGATATGATTACGGTAAGCGATGTAAGCGTAAAGTTCGGCGAAAAGCCGCTTTTTAAAGACGTCAATTTAAAATTCACGCCCGGAAACTGCTACGGCATTATCGGCGCAAACGGGGCTGGAAAGTCAACATTCCTTAAAGTCCTTTCTGGCGAAATCGACCACGATTCGGGCACTATCACCATCGGGACAGGCGAGCGCATGGCAGTTTTAAAGCAAGACCATTTTGCATTCGACTCGTATTCGGTTAAAGACGCGGTACTGATGGGCTATCCCAAACTCTACGAAATTGCAAAAGCGCGCGAAGCTATTTACGAAAAGCCTGATTTCAGCGAAGAAGACGGCTTAAAGGCAAGCGAACTTGAAGCGGAGTTCGGAGAGATGGGCGGCTGGGAAGCGGAAAATCAAATAGAACAAATGCTTTCAGGACTGGGCGTCGAAGAAGCCTTTCACTCCAAGATGATGAGCGAACTTGACGAAAGTCAAAAGGTGCGCGTACTGCTTGCGCAGGCGATTTTCGGCAATCCTGACTTGCTCCTACTCGACGAGCCGACGAACGGTCTTGATATTGAGTCCATCAGCTGGCTTGAAAACTTTTTAATGGATTTTCCCAATACGGTTATCGTCGTCAGCCACGACCGCCACTTTTTGAACACCGTGTGTACCTATGTTTGCGATATCGACTACGGAAAAATCACGCAGTTTACCGGCAACTACGATTTTTGGTTCCAGATGAGCCGGATTTTGCAGCGGCAGGCAAAAGACCAAGCAAAAAAGCGCGAAGAAAAAATGAAGGATTTAAAAGAATTTATTTTACGCTTTGCGTCAAATGCCTCAAAAAGCCGGCAGGCGACGAGCCGTAAAAAAGTCTACGATAAACTTGCACTCGAAGAGCTGCCCGTTACGAGCCGTAAATTCCCCTATGTGAATTTTAAAGCCGATCGCGAAATCGGAAACAACGTACTCGAAATCAAAAAACTTTCTTTTACCGAAGAGTCTGTTGAGCTTTTAAAAGACATAAACTTAAAAATCAACCGTATGGACAAAGTTGCTTTTGTCGGCATCGAACACAATTCAGTTTCTGCACTGTTCGACATCATTGCGGGCGTAAAGAATCCAAGCGCAGGCGAGTTTTTTTGGGGACAGACGACAAGCGCAGCCTATCTTCCGCGCGATTCAAGTTCATATTTTGCCAACGACTTAAACATCACCGACTGGCTCAAGCAATATTCAAAGGAGCAGGACGACGCGTATGTGCGCGGCTTTTTAGGACGTATGCTTTTTTCCGGCGATGAATCGCTAAAACCTGTCAAAGTTTTAAGCGGCGGCGAAAAAGTGCGCTGTATGCTTTCAAAACTCATGCTTTCCGGCGCGAACGTTCTTATCATGGACGACCCGACCAACCATCTTGACCTTGAAGCAATTCAAAGTTTGAACGAAGCGCTCATCGACTTTCCTGGCGTAGTTCTTTTTACGAGCCATGACCATGAGTTTATTCAGTCAATTGCGAACAGAATCATAGAAATTACGCCGAACGGCATAATCGACCGCATGACGACTTTTGACAGTTATATTTCCGACGCGCAGGTTACTGAAACGCGGAACAAACTCTACGAGGGCACCGGCAAAAAAATTAAATACCGCGTATAAACGATGCAGGTCAACGCGAAAACGCTTTTCCAATCCCTGCGTTTTGTATGTATGCAGCGGGAGAAAGCAGAAAATCGCCAACCTGAGGGATTTTATCGTGTATAATAGACCTGTTCGAAAACACTGTTATCGAACAGGTCTAATTCTCTAGCGAGGTAAAATTATGAGTGAATCCGACATATCGGCAGTTGACCTTACATTATTTATGGGAGAAGACGACAAGGAATCGGAAGCGGCGCCCGCTCCCGTATGCCAACTGCCAAATTTTTCTAATAGTTTTTCCGCAAAAAAAATCGGCTCCATTGCAAAATATATCGAACCCGTACAGGGCACGAACACGATAGACACGCTCGTTCCGCTTTTTCAGCAAAATCCAGACCTTGAAGTCGTTCCCGTTGAAGAATACGACCACGTTACCGGCGTCATCGACAGAAAAACCGTTATGAATGCGACGAATTCCGTTTGGAAGCGTTTTACGGCAAAATACATCAGCAATTACATGGAAAATATTACGATTGTCTTGTATGCCGATGACTTTATCGAACAGACGCTGCCAAAGATTTACGAAATCAATATGCAGTACGGCATTGTGTATTTTCCGGTTTTTTACAAAACAAGTTTTTACGGAATCGTCTCGCTCCACGAATTTTTGTCGCGCCTTGCCGATATCCGCGACCAAGACCTAAAAAATGCAAGCGTTACGCAGAAATATTTGTTTCCCGACGACACGACGTTAAAATCTCTGCCCTACGCCGTAACGGCATGGAACAGAATGGCAAACATTCTCGGCGGAGACGCATATCAAGTCTTTAAGATGAACGAAAACCAAACGGTTGTCGGCTGCTTTGACGTATCAGGAAAAAACGTCGCCGCTTCCTTACTGACCGTTGCGGTTGCATCATTTTTTAAGTCCTTGCGATTTATGGCAAAAAGTACTGACGCGCCGGGTAAAATAGTCTCCATGCTCGATACTTATCTTGAGACGGTCGTTCCGCGCGGCAGTTTTATTACGGGCGTTCTTTGCTTTGTCGATGTAAAGCGGAATTTGATATTCATTTATAATTGCGGTCATGCCTCTATTTATCTTTTGTATAAAGATTCGGGTGCGGCAGGAACTCCGCGAATTATTTCTGTTGACCCCAAACTGCCCCCATTTGGAATAGGAGCCGTAAAAGAAAATCTTGCTGTCGCCCAAGATCCCAAAAATCGTCCGTTTGAACTGCTGAAGGCAAAACCCGGCATTCATATTGACTTGTACACGGACGGCTTTAGCGATATGCAAAGCGACGACGCTGTGCGCTTTGAGGACGAAAACGTAAAACGTTTTTTTACCGAACTCTACGATAAGCCGGAAAACGAAGTATACGACGCGATAACAAAAACGGTGGACACCTACATCGGACACAGTATGATTCCCGACGACATTACCGTTATCGATATTCGACTATAATACAACGGCTGCAAAAAGGAAATACAGATGAAAGTTGCGATTGTACACGATTGGCTGACGAGTTACGCGGGGGCGGAAACCGTCATTGAAGTGATTTTAAAGATTTATCCGGGCGCGGATATTTTTACGCTTGTCTACGATAAAAAAACGCTCAAAAATCATTTTGAAAATAACAAAATCTATACATCACGAATGCAAACGCTCCCGTTCGCCTCTAAGATTTATACAAAATTGCTCAAATTTATGCCGCGCGCATTCGAATCCTTTGACTTTTCCGGCTACGATTTGGTCATTTCAAGTTCTTCCTGCTGCGCGAAGGGCGTTATCGTTCCGCCGCACATTCCGCACGTCGCCTATATCCATTCGCCGATGCGTTATGCATGGGATTTGTTTTTCGACTATAAAAAAAGGAGCGGCGCGCTCACACGTCTTTTTATGGAACGCTGGATGCCGGACATTCGGCAATGGGACTTTATTTCTTCGCAGCGAATCGACACGATTTGCGCCAATTCCCGCTATATTGCGCGGCGCATTCAAAAATACTGGGCGCGCGATTCGCTCGTCATCTATCCGCCGCTCAATGCTGAGCGCTTTTTCCCGAAAGCCGGCGACAGCGCAGGCAGCAGGAGCGGCTCTTCCGGCACGAAAGACTTTTACGTTACGTTTTCACGCCTTGTACAATACAAGCGGGTTGACCTTGCCGTTTCCGCGCTCAAGGGCAGCGGCAAAAAACTCGTCGTTATCGGAAGCGGGCCTGAGTTAAAGCGGCTCAAAAAACTTGCCGCAGGGGATGCAAACATTACGTTCACCGGCAGAATCAGTGATGAGGCGGTGAGAGCTTACCTGCAAAACTGCCGCGCGCTCATTTTTTCGGCGGAAGAAGACTTTGGACTGACGCCGGTAGAAACGCAGGCGTGCGGCAGCCCCGTTATTGCGTTCGGGCGCGGCGGCGCGTGTGAAACTGTCATCGACGGAAAAACCGGCGTGTTTTTTGCCGAGCAAACCGTCCCCGCTCTTAAAGAGGCGCTCGACCGCTTTGAAAAACTTGACGCGGAAGGCGCATTCAAGCCGGAAGAAATTGTCCGGCACGCGCACACGTTCTCGGAAAGCCGTTTTATCGCAGACTTTACGGCGGCCGTTGAACGTACGCAAAAGAAAATCTCCGACGCATACCAAACCGGCAGCGCGGAGCCGCTATGAAAATTGCCATAGACTGCCGCATGAGCGGACAAAGCGGAATCGGAACATTTTTGGACAGCATTCTGCCCTTCCTGCTGCAAAGCGGCAACGATTTTTTGCTGCTCGGCTACAATCCGAAAAATCCTGCTTCCGAAGAAGCGCGGACGGTGTTTTCTGCAAAAAACGTGCAGTTTGCGCCGTGCTCGCTCAAAACTTTTTCGCTCAAAGAAACATTTTTTTTTCCGCGCGCGCTTGTTAAAAAAATCAATGCCTGCGACCTCTACTTTACGCCCTACTGCAACATTCCGTCCGGCATCGCAATTCCCGTTTACAGCACGATTCACGATGTCGTCTTCCTCGATATGCCCGACCTTGCGGGAAAAATCGGCACTTTTATCCGAAAACTTTTTTATCTTCGCGCTGTAAAAAAGTCGAAAGCGGTTTTTACTGTGTCGGAGTTCAGCAAGTCGCGCATACAGGAACATCTGAACTGCCGTGCGCCGATTACAGTCGTCTACAACGGTATTCCCGGCTATTTTGAAAAGCCGCTTGTGCCGCTGCCTGCAAAAAGCGACACAATCATTTTTATCGGCAACATAAAACGCCACAAAGGACTGCAAACGCTCCTTCCGGCGTTCCTCGCGTTCCGTAAGCGGCTTGTACAGGACGGAAAAACGCCGGCGGAACTCGTAATCGTCGGCTCAAAGGCGAATTTTAGAACGCAGGATAGAACTTTAAGCGCACTGCAAGACGGAACTGCGGAAAATGGCATTACGTTTACCGGCTTCGTTGCCGATGACGACTTGCACCGCCTTTTGGCAGAAGCGCGTCTTTTAGTCCAGCCTTCGCTCTACGAAGGCTTCGGCATTCCGCCGCTCCAAGCGTTGTATGCAGGAACGCGCGCACTCATTTCCGACATTCCGGTCTTCAAGGAAATCTACGCCGACTATCCGGTAACGTTTTTTAAAGCGGGCGACATTGCCGATTTGGCGGAAAAACTGTATGATGAGTGGAATGCGAACGCGCCCGTTCCTCCGTTCACTGCAAAGCACTCGTATAAGGACACTGCGGAGTGGATATTGCGAGAGATTAGGGGAATTGATATTTAGGAATTTGTAATGCGTAATTCTACCCCATGAAAACGGCTGTTTTAGGCATGA
>CAUTOZ010000017.1:0-27413 GCA_963539635.1 uncultured Treponema sp. | reverse complement strand
CGATTTTTTCCGCGTGGAGCGCAAGCTGCTCGATTGCCGCCGCCCGAAACGTATCTGCCGAAGCGAGTACAAGGTTTTCTGCCGACGGCTTAAACAAGTGCGCTAATTTTGCCGCAGTTGTCGTCTTGCCGACCCCGTTTACGCCGAGCAGCATCCAAATATTGGTTTTGCCGGACATGACAGTCAGTTCAGCGGCTTTTATATAGTCCAATAGAATATTTTTGAGTTCAAGCAAAATATCTCGTTCGCCTGAAATATGCTGTTTTGCACAGGTCTTTTCCAATTGTTCAGTGATTTCAAAAGCGGTTTTCGCTCCGACATCGCCTTCAATGAGCGCGTCGCTCAAATCATCATAAAATTCGGCATTTTCTTTGTGCGAAAACAAACTGCGCAGTCTTTGCGCAAATGACATTTTTCCCATTCAAGTCCTCCATTACAAATTATCAATTTTCATTTCGCTTCCGCTGCGGCGTCTTCTTGCACTACAGTCTCTTTTTGTTCCGTATCCTCCTGCGCTTCCGCCGGAACTTCGGGCGTTTCACCGTTCGCTTCCTGCATTTCTTCTTCCGCCGCTTGTAGTTTTGCCGCGCGCGCTTTTTCTTCCTGCGCACGAATTTTTGCCTCTCTGCGCGGACTCATCTTTTTTGCCTCCACCGGAAGAACGGTGTTTGCGGCAAGCAGGTAGCGAGTCAACTCATATGCAAAAAATGCACCGCAGGCAATGCTTATCCCCGTCGTTACATTTGTTGCAGTCTGCCACTGTATCGCCTCGTCATAGGAAAAATCGTAGCGTTTATTGTAAGCGGACGCAGCGGAAAAATAATTTCCGTAGCAGTAAAATGTAGGAATAAGCGAGACAATCAGCGCACTGTATGACGAATACATCCATTTGCGCCGTTTTTCAATGTAGGCGTTGCGGTCAAACGGCTTGGCGTTAAGAACAAGTTTTGCACCATCTTCTACAAGCGAATCTTTGATAAAATAATCAGCTCCTGTCCCATCATCCGAAATAAAACGCCCCAAAATGTTGCCGTCGTTTATCTTAATTGAAGCAAAACGCTCTTCTTCCTTTAGAGTTGCTGCAAGCGCACCGTCGGCAAAGAGACTGCCTGCAAAATCTTTTTTAAGCGCAAGCGTAAACGCACCGTCCTTTTTTTCGCGCATTTCAATATCGACTGAAAAACGCCGGTTTCCTGTAAACGAATACGAAGTTGAAGCCGACGCATAACCTTCCGCCTCAAAACTGAGCGTATGAACGCCGCTTCCGAGCGTAAGCGCTTCGGGAATAGAGCGGTAAATAGAATCGTCAACGGTGAGAACGGCTTTTGCGGCGGCAGCTTCCGGTTTTACGGCAATGCGAAGTTCAATCGGCATATTGTCGGAAATCTTCGGAATAAGGGAAGAGGCAAGCCTTCGCGCAAGAAAACTTATTTCGTCAATGCCGCCTACTTCCGCCGCGTGTCCGATTTCCCGCGCGCCGGGATATTCGTACAAGGTTACGGCAGCGGAAAGATATGTGCCGTACACGGTGATTTTACCGGTCAACAAACCTTGTATGCCGCCGTCAACGCAGGATTTTTCAAATTCAAAACTTGCATAGCCCTTTTTACGCGTTTCTTCCGCCACTTCAAACAGCTTTGAAAAATCGTTTTGGTAAATGACGACTTGTTCAAGCACCGGCTCTTGGGTTTTACGCTTTTTTGTGAGGTCTTTAAAAAGCACGATAAGCGCATTTTCTTTTTTTTGCTCATCGTTTACGACATCGCCTTCTTCAAGTCGTTTTTGCCGTTCAATATCCGCTTGGATTTGCGCTTCAAAATACGCTTCCTGTTCGGCGGCGGCTTTTAAGTTTTCGTCTATCTTTTTTTGAATATCCGCGACTTTTGCGTTCTGCTTTTTGATTTCGTACGCCGTTTTGCGCTTTGAATAACCGTTCAAAAAAATCGAATCGCGCGTGCGGACTTCATTTGAAAGCTGCAAGAAAAGCGAAAGCCGCTCCTTTTGCAGTTCGTAGAGCTTCCGGTCAAGCTGCTCCTGTGCGCGCGGCATACGGTTCATGTTTTTGGTGATTTGCTCAAGCATGATGGACGGAATTGCGGACGCGGCGGCTTTGAGAGCGGGCGTTTCCGCATTTTTTTGCGTAAACGTAAACGCTTCCGCCGCTAAAGTCCATTTTTTTGCCTCCGCAGAAAACAGTCGCCCGCCGGCAGCAAACAGACAGAGCGCAAATACCGTCTTTTGCAGGAAAAATCTAAACTTCTTCACTGCCGTCCGCATCCATCGGAAGTCCCTTCCACTTTGCAACAAGGTACGCGTCCATAAATTGGTCTATATCGCCGTCCATCACCGCCTGAATGTTGCCCGATTCGCACTTTGTTCGGTGGTCTTTTACCATAGTATACGGCTGGAAAACGTAAGAACGTATCTGGTTTCCCCACGAAATATCTTTTTTTTCGCCGTTGAACTTGGAGTTTTCCTCTTCTTTTTTTTGACGGTAATACTCGTACAGTTTTGATTTAAGAATACTCATCGCGGAAGCGCGGTTCATCAGCTGACTGCGCTCGCTCTGACAGGCAACGACGATTCCCGTCGGAATGTGCGTAAAACGCACGGCGGATTCCGTTTTGTTGACGTGCTGACCGCCTTTTCCGCCGGCGCGGTAGGTATCGACGCGTAAATCATCCGGCTTTATATCGACTTCAATAGAATCATCGAGCAAGGGATAGACATACACGCTTGAAAAAGACGTATGCCGCCGCGCGTTCGAGTCGAACGGACTGATTCGTACCAGCCGGTGGATGCCCGCTTCGCATTTTAAATAGCCGTAAACATAATCGCCTGAAATCTGCATTGTAATCGATTTTAAGCCGCCTTCGGCTTCCAGCTGGTCGACAATTTCGATTTTGTAGTCATGCCGTTCAGCCCAGCGCGTATACATGCGGCTGAGCATCGCAGTCCAGTCTTCGGCTTCCGTACCGCCCGCCCCCGCATGAATCGAAATAAACGCGTCGTTTTGGTCAACTTCGCCGGATAAAAGATTCAATATGTTGAGTTTTTCAAACTTTGCCTTTGCGGCATCAAACATTTTCCGCGTTTCGTCTTCGTCGGCAGCCTCTCCGCTTTCTTCGGCAAGCTCGAACATCGCTTCCAAATCGGAAAGGTCGGAAAGCATTTCTTTCCAAGGTTCAATACGATTTTTCAATTTGCGAACATCGGACATAACGCGCTCGGCTTTAGTATGGTCGTCCCAAAATGCAGGATTTTCCGTAAGCGCCATCTTTTCGGCAATCTTTTTTTCTATGGAAGCGGAGTCAAAGACGCCCCCAAACGTTCATAATATCTTCTTTCAGCTCGGCAAGCGGCATTTTTAATTCTTCAAGCATAGTTCCTCCATAGATTTTTTGTAATCTCGGACAAAATATTACCTAAAATCTCTAGTTTTATAAAGGGAGGGCGGACAAACTCTACGGAACACAGTTTCTCTACGAGATTATCCACGTCTGCAAGAGTGAGGATAATCTTGAGCGTGCGGCAACTCCGTTGTGTCTGACAAACACTGTTTTTACTGCCCAACGTACTTGATAACTTATTCCATACGTGCTATTTAACGCAAAATCTTTACCGTCACGGGAACAAATATGAACTTAACAGCTATTTTTTCTCTCATTTCGAATGTCGCTCTTTTCTTCATGGTGATTTACTTTTTATTCAAAATAAAGCCGGTAAAAGCCGCCATGGTTTACCACAACAGAACGCAGGGTGAATTTATTGCAGCGGTCGGACTAACGATTGTATTCGCTGTCATGAATATTTTCGCGTCGATACTCGGCTTTAAAATCGGAAACGCAATCGTCAATATCCGAACCGGCATTGCAGTCGTCTCAACCGTGCTCATTGGACCTGCGGCAGGAATCGTCGTGGGACTAGTCGGAAGCATTTACCGCTATACCGTCGGCGGCTGGACGGCGCTCGGCTGTTCGTCGGCGACCTTTCTTTCCGGTATCATCTGCGCCGGTATCGTATTTATACTCAAACACAAATACGGACGCATTACGCTCACTGGTAAAACAATTCTGTTGTTCGCGTGCTTTGCCGGCAGTTGGGAAGTCATTCACATCATGGTATTCGTTCCGACTCTCGGCGAAAAAACTTTTCAAGAAGCCATCGCTATCATGCTCCGCTATTTCCTCTTTCCGCACGTTATAATCAACGCGGCTATCACCGGAGCCGTCCTGCTGTTGGTTTCCGACCTCGGCAAACAAGAATATGTAAAACAACTAGAAGAAGATGAATCTGCACTGCGCTCAAAACAGACGGCAAACAAGACTTTAATCGAAACGATTGATAAAACGCTCTCTCACTTGACCGAACAAGACAAAATCCTTGCTTCAAGCATGGTACAGACGGCAGGAGACGCAGAGCATGTCGCGGAAAACATCAATGCGCTCAAACAAAAACTCATGGTGCAGGCGCAAAGTATAACGCAAACCGACCAAACCGTAAAAAACATCATCAAAACGATTGAAACGCAGGATATCCACATCGAAACGCAGTCGAAAAAACTTGACCAGTCATCTGCGCTCATAAAAACGATGATTGATAACGTGCGCGCCGTTACCTCGCTCCTTGAAGAAAGCAACGCGCTGATACAAAACGCACACGCTTTAACCGAAAGTGGCAAAACGGGTGCAAAAGGCGCAAAAACTGTCGCTGAGCAGATTGCCCAAAAGTCAGGGGACTTGCTTGAGGCGGGCGAAGTGATTCAAAACGTCGCAAGCCAAACAAACCTTCTTGCAATGAATGCTGCAATCGAGGCGGCTCATGCAGGAGAAGCGGGGAAGGGCTTTGCAGTCGTCGCTGGTGAAATCAGAAAACTTGCTGAAGAATCGAGCGTTCAGGGACGGAAAATTGCAGCAGTCATCAAGGAATCGCTGCAAATTATTAAAAATCTGACTGAAGCGGACAATAAAACCGAGCAGATTTTTGAACAGGTGTACGCGCTCTTTGACAAAATTTCTGAGCAGGAAGCGCATATTCTGGAAGCTATGCAGCAACAGGAAAACGGAAGTCAAAAAATTACGGCGGCAATTACCGACATCAACACGCTAACGTACGATATCAAAAGCAAATCCCAGGAAATGTTTACGAACGGTACGCGCACGGCACAAGAAATGAAAACTTTAAATGACTTGACGGAAACAATCGCACTGAAAATGAACGAAATGACCGATGACATTCACAACATCAATAACGCCATTCGGGAAGTACACGAAGTAACACAAAAAAATACCGGCGTGATAAATGAAGTCGTGCAGGAAATAGACGACTTTAAACTGTAGCCCACAGAAAATGGAGAATTATCGGGCGGTAAAATGGTATTTGACTGACAGAACGGCGTTACCGCCCGCGCTAGAGTCCCCCCCCCTGAGGGCTGTGGATATTCTCGGAGCGTAATGGTGTTGTGCAGAAGGCGGAGAGCGGGGTAGGCGCTCAGACGGCACAAGATTGCAGCAGCGGAGAAGTTTCAATAAGGGGACGGCGTTACCGCCCGCGCTAGGTTTCCATACGGAAAACGGGACAAAAACTTTACGCCTGCAAACGCCGCTTATGTCTTTCTGATACTGATACGGTTCCCCGTACAGGGCACTCCGCATGACAAACCCATCGCACTCGGAAAGCCGCGCTAAAACGGCAAAAGAGTCTTACACCGTTCGCAAATATCGTATGTGCGAGACTTTTATTCGCTTCATAAAACTGCGCTCTCCGCTGCCAACGAAAATTTGAAGCGGACACAAACTCCTTATTTTGGCAAAATTGTCTTCTATTTGAAAAACGACTTAAAAATCTTTATACTACGGCTATGTTCGTATTTATGATTGCGCTTTTGCCTGTCTGCGCTGCGTTCGTATGGATAAAAGCCCGCGACGCTGCCGTCCGTATTGTTATCATTGCGGGTTTTTTAACCGGAGTGCTGGTAACAATGGCAAGGGCTGCGTTCGCATTTATGCACCGCGCCGTTCCCTATTCGTTTGTGCAAAACTTTTTGTATTATTCCGCGCACGAATACGTCTTTCCCGCAGCAGCACTCTTTGCCGCGTATTTTCTTGCCGCAAAAGATACGACGGACTTCAAGGTAAAGTCATTTTTTTCACTGACGGCAGCATTTTACGCAGCATATATGCCCTACTGTATTATTGCGGCGGCGGATTCGTTTTATTTTTTTACGCTGTTCGGAAAACCGGCTCTTATGCTTGCCATGCTCATCTTGTATTCAAAGACGCTTTTTACGATTTACAAAAATGCTGCAGAAAAGCAAAAAAACAAAGCGGCGCGTTCCTTCATCCCTTTGGGACTGGCCGCATTCATTCCGCCGTGTATTGAAACGCTTTGGCTTTTGAACGCAGCGCCTTTTGTAGTCGCCCTGTTATCTGCCGCATACATTTTTACCGCCGCCGCTGTCATCGTCCCTGCGTTCAAACAAAAAGATTCATTCTTACTATAAAAGGAAGATTTTATGCAAAACGAATTGCTGCTTATCCTGTCGCTTGTCGTTTCTTTTTCGTCGTTGTTGATTTTTCACCATTTTTTCGGCAAAAGCGGAATTTACGTGTGGATTGCCTTGTGTGCAGTCCTCGCAAATATTGAAGTTACCGTCCTCGTCCGTGCGTTTGGACTAGACCAGACGCTTGGAAATATGTTGTTTGCCTCGAGTTTTCTTGCAACGGATATCCTCAGCGAATTGTACGGCAAAAAAGACGCCGACCGCGGAGTGCGTATCGGCATTTTGACGACCGTACTTTTTATCGTGTTTTCGCTGATGTGGGTACGCTACATTCCCGCTGACGGCGACCGCGCCATGCCCGCGATAAAGCAGCTTTTTTCGAACACGCCGAGAATCCTCATTGCAAGCCTGACGGCATATACGCTTTCAGAATTTTTCGACGTGCGCCTTTATCACGCGTGGTGGAATCTGACCGAACGCTTTACCGGCCGGCGCAATACCATGCTTTGGTTCCGCAATAATTTTTCGACGCTGCTTTCACAACTTGTTAATATTGTCATTTTTAACTTCGGCGCCTTTTTCGGCGTCTATCCGACGAGCGAACTTATATGGCTGACGCTTTCGTGCTATCTTATCTACATCGCGACAAGCCTCCTCGATACCCCGTTTTTATATCTCGCCCGCAGACTGTATTCGCGCCGCGCGGACAATTTTTATGCCGTCTAAGATGAATTTGGTAGTTTGTAGAGAGAAACTTTATTCGTGAAGGGCGGACGCGTGCGGTTCATATTGCGTACGGAACAAGAGCACTATGAACCGCGTACTGTTTATAATTTCAAAGCAGGACTGGCGCTTTCCATATCGGCTTTCAGTTGTTCATACTTTGATTTTGAAACTTCAGAAAGCGCGACGTCTTTTTTACCGTCGTATATTCCAATATAGTATTTCGACTCGTCCGGCGCTTCGGCAACAAGTTTCGGGTCAATCAGAACGCTGCCTTCTACAATATACGACAGACGCTGGTATACCACGGCATAAACCTGCTTGTAACGCAGAACGGCATCTACAAGCGCAACGGCTCCGGGTACCTTGTCCAACGCCTTATCGACCGCATCTTCGATAGTTACATTAAATTTTGTGGGAACAACTACGATTATGTGCGCAAGGTCTTCGCCCATAACCCGCCTGTTGTCTCTTTGGTATTCTGCTGCACGGCTCCATTCGATATTTCTTGTGGAAATGACGGTAAACGCACCAAGCCGCTGCGTACATCCGGTCAAAACGACTGCAAAAACGGCAACAACCGCAAGCGCGCCGATTGTTCTTTTCTTCATAATAATCTCCTTTTCAGATATTGGGATTTTTTAAAGTTCGCGGAATCGGTTCCGCCTCCGTCTGTCGTACAAACAAAGCGACTCAACGAACTTTTCCGTATCCGTATGCCGCTCCGCTCCCGCGGTTTTTAAAATACAGCGGCGAGATATAATTGGGAATAGTTGGACGAAAAAAGGCGTTTAATAGACATAATCAACAACTCAACGCAAGCGTCGGGGGATTAAATCCTCCGCATGAATAAAGTTCCCGCCTGCACAAGGTTTCCTTGCGGAAAATGTGAACAGAACAGTGTTGGCGGAGGGGCAGGCTTAGCAGCGGAGAATGGAGTGTGAGGAACGGAGGGACGAGTTTGAAAGACTTGACGGAGCGGCCGCCGCAAGAGTATCCGTGTCCCTGTGAGGGGATATGAATAATCGTAAAAGCGGAGTGCCGCCGTCGAGAAATTAGGTTTTTCGGCGGCGTTTTTTGTTGGGCAGAGGGCGCAAACTTGAAGGGAAAAGCGAGGACGGCAGAGGGAGCGATTTGACGGACGCGGCGCGGTTTCCGTCTGCTCCGGTTTTACCGAAAAGCAGATAAAATTAAAGCGAACAGAAAATACGTGCCGTCATTTCGATACGTTTTTCCGTCCGCAGGCTTATTATCCTGCTTTATTGCTGAAAATACTGCAGGACGGAAGTCTTCTTCCGTCCTGCATACAAAAGCACGTAAGAGCATTTTGCGGCGTTGTTCACATCTGCAGCAAACAAACGCTCCGAACAACGCGCTGAAAGTCTCAGTCTCTATTCCCCCTGCTCAGAAACTTCCGTTTCTGAGCAGGGAAGCGTGCAATATGATGTTCAAAATCGTGCTGTCTGCACAATCTTGCCCCCTCTTGACCTGCTCGGCAACGAAATTATTGAGCGGAGCCATTGAACTTTGGGCGGGCGGGACGGTCTTCGGCGGTGTTTACACGGATACGGCGGCCGTCAACTTCTTTTCCGTTCATCGCACCGATTGCGCTTTCCGCTGCCGAATCGTCGGAAAATTCCACAAATCCGAATCCCTTGGACTGCTGCGTCATTCTGTCGTAAATCACAATTGCAGAAACGACCTCTCCAAACTCCGAAAAAACGTTTTTGAGCGTCTCTTCTGTTGTAGCATAATTCAAATTACCAACATACACTTTTTTGGACATACTGTTCCCCTTGCCTTGCGGCACATAATTTGCTGATGCCAGCTGCTATCTAGTTTCCAAAAGACCGTAACCTGCAAAGTTTCCAATCGGCACTACGTTTGAGGGAACAAGACTGCATAAAAAGTAGACGAAAGCCGTCTACTTGTCAAGTTGACCAATACTGCTCATCTCCGCTTGAAAGTCCGGCACAATTCAAGTCTTTTTATTCGTGCGGAGGTTTTAATACCCCTATGCTTGCGCCGAGGGTGTTGATTGTTTGCACAAGATTTTAAATTCCCCTCCATCCCAAACGCGGCGGAATTGCACTTTTTTGAAAATAAATTGTATAATCCGCCCACATCGAACCTGCGGATTGGGAGGAGATTTATGATATTCCGTCTGATTACAACAATTATCGCCATGGTTGCGCTCGCTTTTTTTGTCGGCTTTAATCTTGAAAACAAATGCGACGTGAATATCATTTTTTACACATTCAGACAGACGCCCGTGTTTTTTACCATTATCATTTCGTTTGTAACCGGCGTGATTTTTACGCTGCCATTCGCTTTTATTCATCGCTCGGCGAAAAAAAACAAAGAAAAACAACGGCACCCCAAAAAAGAATTCGGACTTAGCAAAGGGCATTCTGTAAAGTCTGAGGCAGGGGGACTTGAGGCTGCCCCTGTTGACGCAGAAAGTAATCTTTCGGATTCAAAAGCATAATGATGAAAAAAACGTTTTTTACAATCCTAACGCTTTTATGCGCAGCCGCGCTGTCGGCGCAAAGTCTTACGGCAAAACAAATTAAAAATGCTGCCCTACTAAAAGGCACCGCACAGGAAACCCTTGAATATGTAGAAGAGCAGCTTCCGTCTGTAAAAGACGAAAGAGAAAGGCGCGCTGTCTACGTATTGTTGGGGACGCTGCAAGAGCACCTTTCGCTGTACAAGGAGGCTGCGTCCTCTTACGTTGCTGCGGCAGGAATTGCAGGCTCCGACGCGGAAGGAATGCCGAAAAAGACAAACCCGCAGCTTGTCATTGACGCGGTGCGCTGCGCCCTGAACGCAGGCGACTGGGAAAGCGCCGACCGCTATTTGCAATCCTCCGTGCGCACGGCGTCAGACAAGACTATTCAAGCCTACATAAAACTTTACGCGCAGTGGAGTGCGCTCTGTCGTGCCGAAACGGTTGAAGATACGGCGGACGCGGCGGCGGCATTGCAAGCGTATGCGGCAAATCCCGCAATGAGCGAGGTAAAACCCGCCCTGCTTTTTACGCTGTGGTACATAACAGGAGAAGAAAAATATGCCGCAACGCTCAAAGCCGAGTTTCCAAAGTCGCCGGAAGCGGGAATCGTAAAAGGAAAAACGCTGCTTTTGCCATCACCGTTTTGGTTTTTTGTGCCGCACAAGGAAGCCGCTCCTGCCTCTGACCACGTGCCGGCAGTTACTACAGACGCGCAGATGGAGAGAAAACCTGCCGACGGCAAAAAAGCGGCGAAAAAATTACAACTTGGTCTGTTCCGCAGTAAGGATAATGCGGCGGCATTTGTAGAAAAAATAAAGAAAGACGGATTTAACGCATACATTCAAGAAGAGACGAGAGAAAGCGGAACGACGTATTATCTTGTTTTTGTGGACGAAAACGCGGACGGCGGTACTGCCGATAAGCTCAAGTCAGCAGGATACGAGTCCTATCCTGTGTTTTAGCATTCTATTTTATAGAACAAAAAAGCGCACCGGAGAACACACGTGAGAGCCGGCGCGCTTTTTTGTGCGGAAGATTTATCCGTGATTGTTAATAGACTTTCAAAATCTCGTCGAGTTTAGCGCGTCCGATGATTTTCATAAAACTTGCAAGACGCGGACCTTGATTTTTTCCTATAAGCGCTTGGTACATCGCGGTGAATAATTCTTTAGGCTGAATGCCTAAGCCCGTCGCAATGTCGTAAATCTTTTGTCCGAGCGTTTTTTCGTCCAGTTCATCGACGAGTGGAACGCAGTCTTTGTAAACCAGTTTGACAGCGTCCAAATCGGTTCCCGTCAGTTCCGCCTTGCTTCCGTCTTGACGAAGCGAAAACTTAAATTCTTCCGGCGCACATTCACTTACCCAAAACCATGCGCATTCGGCGCGGCGGCGGAGACAGTCAACCTGCTCAGGCTTTACCTCGCCGAGAGAAGCTATAACTTTGTCCGTGTCGCCTGAATATGTTTGCAAAAGCGTTGTCAGCATTCGGAAACCGATTTGATACGGCATAACGGACGGCATTTTATCGTCAATCTGCGAAAAAATATAAATTCTCTTTTCTTTATTGAAGTGCTCGTCGTCCTTTGCCTTTTGCAATCCCCATACGATTCGTTCGGTTGTGTCGTAGTCTTCGTAGGTTTTGAGAACGTCCAAGTCGAAACTGATGGCAAACTCCGTGTTGGGGCGCGTGCCTGCAAAAATATAGCGCAGCACTTCCGGCTGATAGACTGCAAGCGCGTCAGGGAGTGCGATAACGCGCCCTTTGGAAGAGGACATTTTCCCGGGCAAGCCTTTGAGTGTTACAAAGTCGTAGCGCATGGTGATGGGCGCGTCCCAACCGTACACTTTTTTTGAAACGAGTTTTGCCGTGTCGTAGGAGCCGCCCGGAGATATGTGATCTTTTCCGCCCGGTTCGAAAACGACTTTTTCTTCGTTCCAGCGCATAGGCCAATCAACACGCCAACCGAGTTTTATTCCCTTGAATGTGCGGATGTCTACCGTTTCGCAGTTGCCGCATTCGCATTTGTAGCTTACATTCCATTCGCCGTCATAGTCGAGAATTTCCGTCGTATCTTTATTGCACTTGCCGCAGAAAATTGAAACCGGCCAATAGATGTCGTGTTCCGTCATTTTGTGCTGCTCGTCGCGGTATTCGTTAAGGCATTCTTTGATTAGGGCACGATTTTGCAATGCTTTTTTCATACCTTCCGCATAGCGGTTTGCGCGGTAACGCTCCGCTTGATATAAAAATTCGGGGAAAATGCCGACTTTCGGCAGTTCCGTTTCTATATCGACTTCGTGATGGCGCGCATAATTTTCGTTGCGTGCGGTCGTGTCAGGTACCATCGTGATGGGATAGCGCAGGTATTTTTCAAGCGTCTCCGGCTCAGGCATATTTGCGGGCACTTTGCGGAACACGTCGTAGTCATCCCACGAATAAATAAAGCGCACATTTTTTCCGCGCGCGCGCAAAGCTCTTACAACAAGGTCAACGGTAATTATTTCGCGGAAGTTGCCGATATGTACTGTCCCCGAAGGCGTAATGCCGGACGCGCACGTATAAAGCGGCAGGTCGCCTTTTTCGCGGATAATCTGCTCCGCCATGCGGTCAGCCCAGTGGCTCAAAGCCGAATCTTTTTTTGTATCACGTAAATCTTTAGACATAGCGGCATTATATTAAAAAGGTGCGGACGTGGCAAATGAAGGTGTGGAGGGAAGAGATATGCGGTAAAACAATATTTGACAGACGCAGTGGAGATGCCGCCCGGTAGAACTTTCGCAGGCAGGAAACTACGGTAAAGCGGCAAAACTGTTTTTCACTGTCTGCAAATATTCGTGTATGCGGGAATTCCGTGCGGTTTGTCAAACAGCGTCTTCCGCCGCTCAACGTAAACGCGAGGCGCCCGCAAACTTCGTTTTTGCCTTGCAGACGCATTTCCTCCAGTCCCCATTCCTGCTTCAAAAATTGTTGTTTCTTGAAAACGGCTCCCATATCCACTATAATCGCTGAGCATAGAGGTTGTTATGGTTAAAGAATTCCTGCAATACGATGTTGTCCGCAACGACGCGCTTAAACTTGCGTATAAAATGTTCAACGAAGACGGTTTTGTGCCGGACGTAATTTATTGTTCCCTGCGCGGCGGCGCATACATGGCAAACGTTATCAGCGAATTCTATAAGTTGGTCAACACGGGACGACATCCTGTTTTGTATGCGGCGGTGGTTGCGCGTTCGTATTCGGGAGTACGCGAATCTACGCCCCGCGTGTATGTTGACGGCTGGACATATCCGCCGGCAAACCTCCGTCCCGGCGACCGCATTATGCTTGTCGATGATATTTTCGATACCGGAAACACGATAAACGCGCTTGTCAACATTCTTTTACGGGACTACGGAGTTCCCCGCGAGAACATAAAAGTTGTCGTTCACGATTATAAATGCGTTACATACAAGGAATTACAGCCCATTCAGCCCGATTATTGGTGCCGGAAGTTTACAGTTACGTCCCCGGAAGAAGATTTGTGGATTCATTATATGAGTCATGAATTGGTAGGACTTTCTCAAAAAGAACTGGAAGAAAATTATTATCGGCAGGATCCCGAATTACAGCGGATTTTAGGCAGCGTGTTAGAAAATAAATGAAACGATTTTTCTCATTTGTAAAAGCGTTTTTTGCATTCATATTGTTGACGGGAGGGCGTAGTTTTTTTGCGCAGGAAATACGCAATCCCATTCACGGCGTGTGGGCAAACCGGCAGGTTTTGGTGTTGGAAGAAGAGACCGCGGCGCTTGCGTATTATTCGCTTGACGGAAGCGCTCCGGAATCGTCGGGACTTGCCTACGACGGTCCTGTTCTGCTCGATGTAACAGGCGATATTCACTTGAAAGTCGTTTTTGTTTTTACTGACGGGCAAAAAAAAGAAGAAGAATTGGACTTTACCGTCAACGAAGCGGAACTGCCGGAGGATTCTGCGGCAGCGGACTTTATCAAAAGTTTCGCGAACGGCGTCCGCGAGTACCGCGCTGGAACGGAATTGATAATTCCTCCGTCCGTTGAATACGGTTTCGGAGGTGATACGGACAATCTTGAAAAAGGCAAAACGCTTTCAATCCCTGAAGATACGGTTTTAGAGCGTTTTGTTCCGCTGACGGTAAAAGCCGGCGGAACATTGCGGCGTTTTGCCCTGCACACGCTTCCTGCTATGCGCGGAACGTACAGCCGCCGCGTTGTGCCGTTTGAAATCCGCAACTGGGACACCATCGTCTTTACCGACAAAAAAATGATTTATAAAATTGACGGCGGCTGGTGGACACAGAGCGCCGTTCCGATAAAGGTTGACCGCACCGTGCGGCACAAAATTTCGTGGCAGGGAATCGACTATGCAGCGGAAAATCCTGTCCAGACATTCATTTTACCGCCCAAACCAAAGATTAAAACAAAAAAAGACGACAACGGCTCCTTTCATCTTTTTGTAAAAGGCTCAAGCGGCTATCGATTCGGCGTACTAGACACGGCGGGAGAAGCGCTTGAACTCTATGACTCTATCCGAATCGACACGTTTGAAGGCGACAATGCCGTAGGTACAGCGGCGGCGGGCGTTTTTTATGAGTCAGTGTATCAAGGCCCCCTGTCCTTTTCGTACAGCGTCAACCGGCAAAAGTCTTCTGCACCAGTCTTCGTTTCGACTGCAAAAGACGGCTTTTCCCGCGAAAATATCGCGCTGACCATCGAAACGCAAGGCGGTTTCGACATTTTTGCGGCAATCGCAGGTCCCGTCATTTTTGATACGGCACGAGATTCTGCAGAGGATTCCGTGCTTTTTGACTTAAACGGCATTTCATACAAAAAAATCTCCGGCAAGACACTGACTTTAAAGGCGGCGGGCGGACAAACTGCCTACAAAGTTTTTGCCTACACCCAAGACGCAAACGGAAACAAAAGCCGCATTTCCGAATACGACGCGCTCATAGACACGTACAATTATTATGTTGACGGCAGTGCGGTTTCAGAGGCGGAAAAGGCGGCTGCCGACGGGACAAAGGCGCGCCCGTATTCTTCCTTTGACGCGCTGCCGGCTTTTATCAATAAAAGTGCGTTTTCCGCCGTCCACGTAAAGGGTTCGGTTCCGCTTCTGCGCGGGCAAATCGTGCTGTCTTCAAATTGCAGTATCGACGGCACAGAGGACTCAGAACTTCTCTTAAGTCCAAATTCTTCCATTGTTGTGCAGAACGCGCGTCTTTCGATTGCCAATGTGATTATTACAAAACAATCCGAAAAAGATGCAGACGAAGATGAAAAATCAAGTGTATTTCAGGTTCGGCACGGCGTTTTGGAATTGGACGGCGTTGAAGTTTCTGCGCTTTTTGCAAAGAACGGAACGGTCATCGATGCGGAAAACTCAGTCGTAACGCTGCAAAAGAGCGCAATAACGTCGAGCGCCCGCTCGTATTCGTCCGCTGTCGCGTCTGTCGGCTCAAAAATAAGCGTTACCGCCTCGCGCATCGCAACGACGGCGGAAACAGCGGTCAATTTTTCTGCGCAGGGCGGCATTTTCGAACTGCGAAAAAGCGGCTGCTTCGTCAGCGGCACTCTTGGCCGTATAGCAGAATTGTTCGACACGCACAGCAGCATTACCGATAACTCGTTTAAGGCGGAACTTACGAAGTCCGGAGGCGTCAACGAACCGGTTTTCCGCGGCAAACGCACGCTTTCCGTCGAGTATTCAGGCAACTCCTCCGCCGGTTTTTAGCGATGGCTCTTTTTTGCGGAATCGATGAAGCCGGACGAGGCGCGCTTGCAGGTCCTGTTTCCGCTGCGGCAGTCATTCTTCCAGCGGGATTTCCCATTCATATTCTCGATGACTCAAAAAAATTGACGTCGAAAAAGCGTTTTGCTGCGGAAAGCGTCATAAAACAGTCCGCCTGCTGGGGAGTGGGCTTTGCGGCTCATACTGAAATCGACGAAATCAACATTTTGCAGGCGTCATTGCTTGCTATGAAAAGGGCATTCGAAAATATGCGGGCGCGGCTTGATAACTGGACTTCTGTGAACGGACTTTCCGAGCGCGGCATTACCGCGATGACAGATGGAATCTTTACGCCGGATATTGCATGCGCGGAAGTTTTAGAAATTTTATGTGCACCAAAAGCGGACGCGCTGTATCCTGCGGTGATGGCGGCAAGCATTCTTGCAAAAACAGCGCGCGACCGCTTGATGATTGAATTTGACGCTCTCTATCCCGACTACGGCTACGCAGAGCACAAGGGCTACCCGACGCCTGAGCATAAAAAAATATGCCGCCGAATCGGCATGTCTCCGATACAGCGGCTTTCGTTTCGATATTGACTTTTTAGAGTGCGGCAACCCCAAAAACGCGTACGCGCTTCAAACGCCTCTTTATTCGTCGGCGGAAGGGGAGACGGGAGCAGTTGTTCCAGTCTCGTCCGATTTTACCCGTTTGGAGACAACGTGCAGTCTTCCGGTGCGTTTAATGCCGTCGTCTTTTTTTGCTTCCGCTTCCTTTATCCGGCAGATTTTTTTTGCACGCTCGGCTTTTTTCGCTGCCTGCAATTTTGCCCGCTGCTTTCTGTCTTTTTCTATAAAGTTCAGAGAGCGGTCAACGCCCTGTAAAAACTTTTGCATATCGTCGGCAAAAACGGCGATTTGGTGGCGGTCTACGTCTGCGCCGTCTTTATTTTTACTTTCCACAATCTGCAAAAACACATCGCCGTTTCGGTTTTCTTTTACGTTGAAAAAATAAGAACGGTTGTCAAGATAAACTTCCGTCGTGAAAAGCTCGCCGCGTGCACCCATATCCTGCCATCCTTAAAAAATTTTCGTAAAACTACCAAAAAAGCCGTTCGCTGTCAAACGAACCTCGCGCTTCCCATTCAACCACCCCCGTCCGCATACGTGCGCGGCATACTGCCGCGCACGTATTTTCAGCGCTCAAGCGCCGCTTCTGCAAGGCGTATGCCGTCAGGTAAGAGACGGAGCATTCCGCCGGAGGATTCCGCTAAGTGCAGGCGGCTTGCGGCGGCGCAGACTTTTTTTGCCTTCGCTTTTGACCAGTTTACGTCTTCAGTTAAGTGCGCTTGTCGACATTCGTAGGCTTCCGTTGCCGTATTCCGGTGATTATACAAGTGGACGGCAAGATTTTGCAGCGCAAATTCGAGACGCAGTTTTTTGAGCGCAAGATAACGCCTGATAAGTCCGTGTTTCGGGGAAAAAAGATAGACAACTGCAAAAAAAACGCCGCTCATCACTGCCATCGCCCCTGCAATGCTGCCGTCAATCCGGTCGGCAAGAAAAAATCCGCTTACCGAAGAAAGAGACGCAAGAATTGCGGCAAGGACGAGCACCGTTTTTAAGTCATCGCTTAAAAGAAGGGCAGCTGCAGGAGGTGCAATCATGAGCGCCGTTACCAAAACCGCACCCACCGAATCGAATGCGCCGACGCAGGTAATGCTGACAGCCGTCATCAAACCGTAGTTTAATGCCGCAGGAGAAAATCCAAGCGCCGCCGCCAAGTTTTTGTCGAACGTCGAAAGTTTCAATTCCTTAAAAAAGAGGACGGACAGCAGAACGTTCATAAAAAGAATAATTCCCATGATGACCGTACTGCGCGGAAGGCTTACGCCGAACAAATCAATTCTGTCGAGGGGTGCAAGTCCGATTTCGCCGAGCAAAACCGCGTCCGTATCGATGTGGATATTTCCCGCAAAAAGGTTTACGAGGAGCACGCCTCCGCTGAACATCGCAGGGAACACAAGTCCGATTGCCGCGTCGCTTTTTACAAGCCGCGTTTTTTGCAGATATTCAGTAAAAATAACTGACGCAAGCCCCGCAATAACCGCGCCGACAACCGGCACGACCGACGAAAGGCTTTTTGAAATAAAAAAACCAATAACAACGCCAAGTATAATTGAATGACTGACTGCGTCGCTCATCAGAGCCATGCGTCGGAGCACTAAAAACACGCCGCACACCGCGCACGCAGCCGAAACGATAATCGCAAGAATAATAATTTCCGCCGTCATGCTGCCTCCTTACGCGACTGCCGTTTCCGCTTTGCGGAGCGCAATTTTTACCGAGGATTTTAATGCTTCATGTTTTAGGATACGTTGTAAAACGCCGCGGCGCGGACTAAAGACAATCGAAACGACTGCAGCCGCTGTCAAAAGTAGGACAATGACAGGGCCGGTGGCAAGTTTGGGCACTTGAGACGAAATTATAGAGCCGCCTGCACCGGCAAGTCCGCCGAAAAGCGCTGCCGCAATTCCCATAAAACTCAATTTATCTGTCCACTGACGGGCGGCGGCTGCGGGTGCGACGAGCAGAGCGCTCATCAATATGACGCCGACTGCTTGAATGCCGACGACAATAGCCGGAACGGTGAGTGCGGTAATAATCAATTCGACTCTCTTGGGAGAAAAGCCCATAACAGACGCAATCGCCGGGTCAAAGGTGGCAAGTTTCAATTCTTTCCAGAATAAAAAGACCGTTGCTGAAATTATTAATTCAACTGCCGCAATTAAAATGACATCCCGCTGCATAATTGTCGCTGCCTGTCCGAACACGAATTTATCCAGTCCCGCTTTTGCAGCGTCGGGGGATTTTTGTACATGTGTTAAAAGCAAAAAGCCCAGTCCCAAAAAGACGCCGAGTATGATTCCCTGCGCACCGTCTGTGTCAATTTTTGTTGTTCTAATAATCGCGGTAATGCACAGCGTGCCGATAAGCCCGCTCAGCGCCGCTCCAGTCAATAACACGGAAAGATCTTTTGTTCCCGTCAGCAAAAACGCGATGACAATGCCCGGAAGCGCGGCGTGAGAAACCGCGTCGCCGATAAGACTCTGCCGCCGCAAAAGCACAAACACGCCGACTAAGCCCGACCCCATACCGAGTAAAAGTGTACCGAGCATGACGTTCCGTAATGTGTAATCCGAAAAAAAGTCCATACAATGCCTCCTTTTGCAGGCGGTTATTATTGTTTTAGAATGATGTAAGTGAGCGCCGCCTGCACGAGTTTTGTCTGACGGCAAAACCCGCATAAAATAATAGACCTATTCGAGAACTCCGTTGTCGAACAGATTAATACCAAAAAGATTATTGTCCCCTGCCTAACGGGAATACCTGCCTCTGCACGAAGGGAACATTTCCCTACGCCCAGAGGGAACGCATCTCTTCAAGCGAGAGGGACACAGTGGGCCGTCCGAGTGTGCCATACCCATCCGCCCGAACGGAACTTACCGCTCCGAGCGAGCGTCACCCGCACACCAAGACGAACCGCACCTGCCCGTCGAAGCGGACGGGTCACCCCGAAAATATTGTGCGCAATTTTGTACGCGCACCTGTTCAATGCTTTTAGACCGCCGCGGCAATGCGTCCGCCGTAGGTTTTTCGTAAGTTTTCTTCGGTAAAAGTCGTTGAAAGTTCACCTTCGGCAATCAATTTGACGTTCAGCAAAAGAACGCGGTCAAAATAGTCTTTTACCGTCTGTAAATCGTGGTGAACGACGACAAGCGTTTTACCCGCCGCTTTTAATTCTTTTAGAAGCACAACGAGCGCGCGTTCTGTCGCAGCGTCAACCCCCTGAAACGGCTCATCCATAAAATACAAATCCGCTTCCTGAACGAGCGCACGTGCTAAAAAGACGCGCTGCTGCTGCCCGCCTGAAAGTTCGCTTATCTGCCGCGCAGAAAAATCCATCATGCCGACTTTTTCAAGAGCCTTTGCCGCCGCTTCTTTTTCGCGCTTTCCCGGGCGCTTTATCCAGCCGAGAGAGCCGTAGGAACCCATTAAAACCACATCGAACACCGTCGTCGGAAAATCCCAGTCCACCGCGCTCCGCTGCGGCACATAGGCAACGTGCCGTCTTTGCTTGGAAAACGGTTTTCCCAAAACCTCAACATTTCCCGACGCAAGCGGCAAAATCCCCATTACCGCCTTTAGAAACGTCGATTTTCCCGCGCCGTTTGGCCCGATAACCGCCTCCATTACGCCCTGCGGAATACTTACGTCAATGTCCCACAGTACAGGTTTTTCGCGGTAGGCAAGCGTCAAGTCGTTTACGCGCACCGCCGGTACAGATTCACTTTTGTTTTCAGTCATCGCCTTTCCTTTTTTGAATTTTTGGACGCAAACGGATTTTGTAATCCGCTTGCTATGACTATCAAAAAACTTCAGTTTTTTGATAGATTCCTCAATGTTCGCGATGTTTAATCCTAAATCTTTATTTAGGATTAAACTCGAAGGACAGTCAAAAAAGTAACCGACTTTTGAGACTGTCCCGCAATCGAGCGCAGGGATTATCTGCACCCGATGACTGGTTGGCCGCGTTTAAGCCGCGTATTTTACTTGCTTAACGCGTTTACAATCGTGTCAATATTGTGCTTGAGCATACCGATGTAAGTGCCGTCCGGAGTTCCCGCCGTTCCCATCGCGTCCGAATACAGTTCGCCGCCGATTGCGACATCATAACCTCGGTCGCGGACTGCCGCCTGCAACGCTTCAACATTTTTGTGCGGAACCGATGACTCGATAAAGATTGCAGGAAGTTTCCGCTCGGCGATAAAGTCCGCAAGCATTTTCATATCGTTCGTGCTTGCTTCCGTTACCGTACTGATTCCCTGTAAGCCTTTGACTTCAAAACCGTATGAGCGGCTAAAATAGTTAAACGCATCGTGTGCGGTAACCAAAACGCGCTTTCCCTCCGGCAATGTCGCCGCGCGCTCGCGGATATAGGCGTCAAGATCGTCAAGCTGCTTCTGATAGGCCGCGTACCGCTCCGTAAACGCCGCTTTCTTTTCGGGAACGAGTTTGCAAAGATTGTCGTAGACGGACTTTACCGAATACGACCACAGTTTTACGTCGAACCACACGTGCGGATCGAACTCGCTTTCCTCGAACGGCAGACGGTTTTCCACCGGAATCGTCTCTGAAACGGCGGCGACAAAGCGCGTCTTAGACAGTTTTGCAAGAACATCGCTCATTTTCGCTTCAAGGTGAAGACCGTTGTACAAAATCAAGTCCGCTTCGTTGAGTTTTTTGACGTCGCCTGCAGTCGCCTTGTATAAGTGCGGGTCAACGCCTGCTCCCATTAAGGCTGACACCCGCACGTCGTCCCCGCCGATGTTTTTAACGGCGTCTTCAATCATACCGATTGTTGTTACAACAAGCGGCTTTGCATTTTTCATTTTCGGTTTTGCACAAACCGAAGTAACTGCGGCAAGACACAGTGCCGCGCCGAAAAGAAGTTTTTTCATAATGTACCTCTGTTTTTTCGTTCGGTCTGCAACGCAAACCGCTCGGCATACGCAGCATTTTTTCATCGCCGCATTACCGATTTTTATTTTGATATACCAAACTTTTTATTTTTATATATCAAAATGAATGTAAAAAGTCAATTGAAAGGGTAGGAATTGGCTCTGCAAAAATCCTATGAAAATTGAAGTTTTCAAAACTTATCTATATATTACGGGCGGTACAGAACGGAGTGTGAAAGAGATCACGCAGTAGCCGCCCTGCAAGTTTTGTCTACCGGCAAAACTTGATGAAAATGGTGTTTGGGGAGTAAATGCCCGTTGAATGCCATTGTCTGCGGGGTCTGCCGTGTGAATTTAAGGGGGGAACGGCGTTTTGCGGTTTTCTATAAAATATGCATTCCGCAATTTTTTTAAGAGAGGATTATGTCAGTCGTTTCCGATATTGCCGCCGAAAATTACTTAAAGTCGATTGTAAAAGTCTGTTCCGCGCAGGATAAAGACACGCTCGGCACGGGAGAAGTTGCAAAATTGCTGTCCGTTACGCCGGGCACAGCCACGATGATGATAAAAAAACTCGAAAAGGACGGCTATCTCGAATATAAAAGCTATCATGGCTGCAAATTGACCAAAAAAGGGAAACAATACGGGCTGTCGATTGTGCGCCGCCACCGCCTGTTGGAAACCTTTCTCATTAAACTATTCGACATGAGTGAGCGCGAAATTCATGAGGAAGCAGAGCAGCTTGAGCACTCCGTTTCCGAAAAATTGATTGATTTAATCGATGAATATTTAAACTACCCAGACCGCGACCCGCACGGCGCTCCCATTCCGAAAAAGAATCAAAAAAATTATGAGCCGGAAATGTCGCTTGCTGCCGCGCCGGAAAATACCTTTTACACGATAACGCGGCTTGCCGGAACGGCAGCGCAAAACCGCTATTGCCTCAATCTCGGACTGATGGAAAAACAGCGTGTCCTTGTTGCAGAAAAACACGCCGAACTCGGCGCAGCCTTACTGCGTTTTGACTCCGGTACAGAGGTCGAGTGTCCGCTTATCCTGCTGGATATTATTTATATAGAAGAATGTGCGCAAATCGATAAAAAAGACATTTAAAAGACGGAAGCGCGCTGCCGCTTTTTCTGAATTTTTTGGCGGCAAAACAAATAAGACACCCCTTTGCCGCGGCAGGAGAATGCCAAACGCGTTCAGCCGCCGCTTGTGCGGTCAGCACGCAGCCAAATTAGTATGCAGTCTGAATAAAATACCAGAGTTCGATAGGCAGAGCGCGGGCTGTTGCTGCAATTTCTTAGCGATTGAAACTGGCGTTCGCCTGCTCGCTCTCTTTCTGCCGGTTTTGCGTCATCCCCATCGGCGACATTTTCGTTATAAACCCGCCTATCTGCAAGTTTGCTTAAAAGCAAATCTCGCGCGGGTAAAAAGACTGTTAAGTTTACGAGACTTTGTTTTACTGCATTCTCCCCCTAAAACGCACGGCTTCGTCTTCGTTTTGCGCAGACAAAACACGAGAGGTCGGTTATACCGCTTCGTTCGTTAAATCCCGTTCTCTGCTGACCTCGCTTTACAAGCCCCCTCTCGCCTCGCTAGACTGTGCGCATGAAGAAAATCGACTTCAAACTTCTTTTGCAAATCTACGCGGAGTTTTTCAAAATCGGGTTATTTACGTTTGGCGGGGGACTTGCGATGATGCCGATGATGCAGCGTTCGCTTATCGGCAGGCGCAAATGGATGACGGACGAAGATTTAATCGACTATTACGCAATCGGCCAGTCCACGCCGGGGATTATTGCAGTCAATGTTTCAACATTCGTCGGCTATAAACAAGCGGGTATTATCGGCGGCATTGTCGGGACTGCGGGAATGGTAACGCCGTCGCTTCTCATAATCATGCTGCTTGCAGGGCTGATTGACCGTGTGGACGACAATCCGCTGGTGCAAAAAGCCTTAAAAGGAATTAACGTTGCAGTCGCGGCTCTGCTGACGGACGTTGCACTAAACTTTGCAAAAAAATCGCTCTCCGGCGCGTTTTCGGCGCTCATCATGGCAGCAACATTTATTCTTGTCGCCTTTTTTAAAGTCCCGTCCTTTGCCGTCATCATTTCGTCGGCAGCGCTGGGAATCGGCATTCATCTGGTAAAAAAACGGCGTGCCGGCAAACAGACTGCGCTTATGCCGGAAGACGCCGTATTACAGTCAACAAGAGAGGACTAAACTATGCCCGATATTTCACTTTTTGAATTATTTGCAATCTTTTTTTATGTAGGACTTTTTACAATCGGCGGGGGACTGGTTGCAATTACGCTCATGGAACAAACGATTGTAGCGCGCGGTCTTATCTCTCCCGAGCAATTTTACAATATGGTCGCCGTCTCCGAGTCAACGCCCGGCCCGATTGGAATCAACATGGCAACCTACGTGGGCACTTCGTTGTTCGGCGTCAAAGGCGGGATTATTGCGACGGCGGGACAAGTGCTTCCTTCGCTCCTTTCTATTTTGATAATCGCGCGGTTTTTATCCAAATTCCACAACAATAACCTTGTGCAGTCGGCGTTTACCTGCCTTCGTCCTGCGGCAACAGGACTTATCGCCGTCGCTTCTGCAAATATTTTTTTGCTCGCGCTCGTCAACGTTCCTCCAAATATACGCGCCCTTTACAATCTTTCCGCATGGAAAACGCTGTTCAACTGGGAATCGCTTTCGTTTTATCTCCTTGCGTTCGGACTCTTGCGCACATTCAAACTGCACCCGATTGCAATCATCTCGCTCGGCGCGCTGTTCAGCATTGTGTTTTTATAGAAGATTGTTGACTGGAAAGGCGGTGTTTTCAGTCCGCCATTCTCTTTCTAAAACAGCGGCTCCGCAGTCCCCGTTTTACTGTCGAGTTTTGTCGTCAAGCATAAATTCGCGCGGGCGGAAATGCCGCTAAACTTTTAAAACGATTTTTCGGCTATCCGCATATTAGTTGAGGCTTTTTTCCCTTTGCCTTTTTCAAATATAATAATATATTATATCTCTACTGTAGAGTTATCATGCACTAACTTAAACGGAATATGCACCGGTGCCGCACTGGGGCAGGCGCTGTATTAAGGAGGTATTCACAAACGCACGAGAGAGAGCATCGGCGAACAGCAAGAAGAACACAAGGAGTATAGAAATGACAGGGAACGGTTCCGGCGTACAGACGGACACAGCGGATAATGTAAGAAAAATTTCAATCGGTACAAAACTCATCATCATATTTGGACTTCTGATTGCGGTTTCTTCCGCAGTTCAAAGTTTTATCGCAGTCAGAAAGGCTCGTATCGCAATCCGCGAAAAAATCGAAACGCAGTTGACGGATAAAGCAAAAGATGTCGCTGCAATTTTCAATGCGCGGGTTGAAGGTCTTTTAAGTACGGTTCAAGGAGTTGCAAACACGCCTTTTATTAAAAACCCAAACGCGCAGACAGAAGATATTTTGGAATTCCTTAACAGCGAAACGGGACTGCACGAAGACCTTTTGCGCATGGATTTTTGCGACATACACGGCACGCGCTATTCAGGCTCGACACTGTTGAGTATCGGCGACCGGGAGTGGTACAAAAAAGCCTTGAGTGGAAAAAGTAACCTTTCAGATCCGCTTAGGTCCCGGCTTGACGGCTCGCTTGTTTTTGTGGGCGCGGTTCCGGTTTATGACACGTCAGGAAGACTTATCCGCGTATTGACGGCGACCATAAAAGGAACTGCAATGAGTTCTATTGTCAGCGATATCGTTATCGGAAAGACAGGGCAGTGTTTTGTCGTCGATAAGAACGGAACCATCATTGCGCACAAGGATTTAAGTCTTGTTGACAAACAGATGAATACAATAGAAGCCGCAAAGACCGATAAAACCTACGATTCGGTGGCGGCGTATACGAAAACGGCAATCAGCAGCAACATCGAAACGCTCGGCTACTACACGTACAAGGATGTAAACTACATCGCAGCGGATTCAACATTACAGTCAAGCGGCTGGACGGTCATCGTAAAAGTCCCCATCAGCGAAATGTTCGAGTCCCTGTATACCTTACGCGCAAATATGATTTTGACCAGCGTCGTCATTTTAATTTTAGCAGTTGGGTTTGTGTTTTTTATCGCGCAGGGAATGGTAAAGCCCGTGCGGGAAGTTGCGGGTGCGCTGCGTGAAATTGCAAACGGCAAGGGCGACTTGACGGTGCGGCTTAAATTGATTGGAAATGACGAAGTTACGGAAGTTTCGCACTATTTTAACAAGACGATTGAAAAAATCGGAGCGTCGATTAAGTCTGTCGGCGACAATTCCAACGTAATGGAAGGAATCGGCGAGCAACTTTCGGCAAATATGACGCAGACGGCGACAGCGGTTGTGCAAATCAGTTCCAACATCGAAAGCATACAGCAGCAGGCGATTGCGCAGGCAGTCAGCGTAACAGAAACGGCAGGTACAATCGACAAGATTATCAGTACTATCGACAGCTTAAACGGCAGCATCGAAATGCAGTCCGCAAGCGTTGTGCATTCGTCGGCGTCGGTTGAAGAGATGGTTTCAAATATCGCGTCGATTACGCAGTCCCTTGAAAAAAGCGACGGCATGGTAAAAACACTCGCAGAAGCAACTTCGTCCGGTAAACAGACGCTTGTTGAGTCGAACAGCATTACGCAACGGATTGCAGAAGAATCCGGCAGTTTGATTGAGGCAAGCAATGTGATTCAAAATATTGCCAGTCAAACCAACCTGCTTGCCATGAACGCGGCGATTGAAGCGGCGCACGCAGGGGAAGCGGGTAAGGGCTTTGCAGTCGTTGCCGATGAAATACGCAAACTTGCCGAAGAAGCAGGCTCGCGGGGCAAGACGATTACTGAGACGCTCAAGCATTTTAATGATGAAATTGCCGCGCTCGCCCTTTCGTCAAAGGTTGTGGAAGAAAAGTTTAACGCGATTTTCAGTCTATCGGAAAATGTGCGCGGAATGAGCGCTGAATTAAATGCAGCCATGCACGAACAGGAAAATGGCAGCCGCGAAGTTTTAAAAGCGATTAAAGATATAAGCGTCGTTACCGGCGAAGTAAAAGACGGCTCGGCGCAAATGCTTGAAGGCGGACGCGGCGTTGCCCGCGAAATGCAAAAACTCAACAGCCTCACCGAAGCGATTAAGGAAAGCATGAACAATATGTCCGACGGCGTTTCCCAAATCAACAAGGCGGTGCAGGACGTCAACAGTCTTGCCCAGCAAAACAAAAAGAGCATCGAAAATCTCGCGGGAGAGGTAAGGAAGTTTCGGGTGTAATAGGAAATTAGGAATGCGTAATGCGGGCGGTAAAACGAGAATTGGAAGACGAAATTGTGTTGCCACCCGCGGCGAGCATATTCACCCCTCAAGGAGTGTGAATATGCTCGTTGAGAAAAGGAGTTTTTGGAGCAGGATGGGGTCTCCACAGGGAAGATGTATTTTCCATTGGCTTTTTAGGAATAGACATTGCATGATATAGTTAATTACCTTGTAAAAATCGTA
The DNA here is from genome assembly GCA_963539635.1 of uncultured Treponema sp. Taxonomy (GTDB): domain Bacteria; phylum Spirochaetota; class Spirochaetia; order Treponematales; family Treponemataceae; genus Treponema_D. The sequence goes on along the minus strand of CAUTOZ010000017.1, from coordinate 878 downwards.
TCAAGAGCGTTTGAGACAAGACAAGATAGGGTATATTCCGCATAGTTTTTTTATAGCCGTCTCTGTTTTCACGTCATGCAAGATTGCGTTCTTCTCTCTACCGCTTGGGAATAACTTTAATTACGATATCGTACTATGTTCTAATTGCGCGATTTAGAATTCGTCAACTTGTTCTACAATATACTTATCGAACAGGTCTAATTCATTATGTTTTATGACGTGTACAGTCATCTGTTGCCTAAAACCGCTTTTACACCATCAGCAAACAGTCTTCTGCTGTACCAACCATTCCTTAAAATGCTTCTACTTCGTTCAATTCTTCTTTATTTTTTGTTCAAGAACGAGGAAGACTCTCTTGCTGGCAGTAATATTTACAGGAATCATTGAAAAGTATGCGGCCGGTATTATCGAGTTTTTTTAATATTGATTAAGACGACAGAGATTTCCATCTTTTGCTTGTTCCAGAGGCCGAAATACTAGTAAATTGCACACCCTGTGGGGACTGTCCTTGTCCGCATTCGCCGTTGACAAGCGCTTTTGAAGTAGAAGACGAGGTTATTAAGCAGGGGGATAGTTAATTTTGTGATGATAAAGTAAAAGTCAGCATATTGCTATTCATAAATACACCTACAGAACAAATAAAAAAGCTGCCTTTAAGTTTTATTTCTTAAAGACAGCCAAAACTTCGCGTCGGGTGAGCGGAACTTGAATCCGCGACCACTTGTCCCCCAGACAAGTAAGCTAACCAACTGCTCTATCACCCGAAATTAAATTCAGTATATGCAATTTTACAAAATAAATCTAGTACTCCTCCGACGGCGGACAGGGTCTCAGCACGAAAGAAAAGTATAGTAAAGTAACGTTATGGAGGAATTGAT
>CAUTOZ010000016.1:0-27702 GCA_963539635.1 uncultured Treponema sp. | reverse complement strand
CGTTTGTATTCAGTCTTGCTCTGCTTCCGGTCATTATGCACCTGTGCAAGGTCTATAGCCTTTACGACACGGTGAATGCAAGAAAAATACATTCTGGAAACATACCGCGGCTCGGCGGCATTGCGATTGTTGTGGCGTTTATGGTAAGCGCGGCGTTGTGTTTCCGCTTTAATATGGCAATCGCAATTATGCGCATTCTGCCCGTCCTCGCCGCTGGAATGCTCATCTTTTTATTCGGGATACTGGACGACATCATCGAAATGCGGGCGCTTTTTAAATTGCTCGTACAACTTGCCGCGGCGGGCGTTACCGTTGCAGGCGGCTTCCGCTTTCGGCAGGTGTTTTCTATTATACTTCCTGCTCCTGTCGGAATTGCCCTTACATTCATTTGGATTGTCGGAATTATAAATGCATACAACTTGATAGACGGGCTTGACGGACTTGCAGGAATGCTTACTTTGACTGCGCTTTTGACATTCGGCTTTATTTTGACGCAGAGTTTTCCCGTCGGCGCGGCGTTGTGTTTTATTCTTGCCGCGTCAATTGCAGGATTTTTAGTATTCAACTGGCCGCCTGCAAAAATATTTATGGGCGACGGCGGCTCCCAGTTTCTTGGATTTATGACAGCGGTTATTCCACTCCTTTCACCTTTCACTCTCATTGAATATGAAAAATTTATGCTTATGCTCGTGCTTGTTTCGTTCCCCATGCTCGACACAATTGCCGCAATTTGGCGGCGGATCCGCGACCACTATTCGATTATGAGTCCCGACCGTCTTCATCTGCATCATAAACTGCTCAACCTGGGGTTGAATAAAAAGCAAGTGCTTTACATGATTGCGATAATGCAGCTTATTTTGTGCGTAACCGTTTACCTTTCCACGCTGGCAAGTAAAAAAGCGGGTATCACGCTGCTTTCGATTGCATATATTATGATGATTGGATTCTATTCTGTCGTCCATTTTATAAACCGTGCCGTTCTCAATAAAATCAAGGACGGACAATCCTTTATGACTGGAAAAGACATATAATTTTCACGTTTAGAAAGTCAAATAAACATTTTTTTAAGGCAATATTAAAACCTTATTTTTTATTCGTGCGGAGGATTCCTGATTAAGGAACAAGCCTGCTCGGAGTTCAACGCCTGCAGAGGGAGGTGAACTTTGTTCTGTCGTTCAAACGCCGTTCTTCCCGCCCCCTTCTTAAATGATAAATTATCCCTCCAAAAATGTAACCTTTTTTCTTGACATATATACCGATGCGTGTAATATACTTATCTGTAATTAGAATCAGGCTGTAAGGGAACTTCATAGTCGGATTTACGGTTGCCGCATTTTGCGCCGCACAATGTTCAGCACCACACAAATGCCGGCCGCCGGCGTGAATCCCGTGCCGCCTGTTCTTTTTACGCAATTATAATTTTGGAGGAAAAGATGAAAAAACTATTCGCTTTCATCTCTGGTTCTCTGTTGATTTCTGCGGCTGTGTTCGCAGACGTAACAGTGAAAAAAGTCGATGGGGGAAAACTGGAAGCTACGTTCTTCTACGGCAACCCCCGTGCATCGGAAGTCCTGCTTGCGGCGGATTTTACGGGTTTTGCAGACGGCGCCGTACCGATGACCAAAACCGACAAGGGCTTTACCTACACAAAAGTTTTTGACGCAGGAACATCGGTAAAATACAAGTTTATTGTGGACGGCAACTGGACAGAAGACGTTAAAGCGCCCGATCGCGTTGATGACGGTTTCGGCGGTAAAAACGGCTTGGCAGATCTCGAAATGCTTGCCGGCGGCGGCTCCGACATGATGATGGGTAAAGACGGCAAAATGATGGGCTCTGCTCCGAAAATTACGTTTAACACATTCACAAACTTCGGTTTTCAGCAGGCATGGGACATCTCCAAGTTTGACAAGGACGACGGCAAATATAAAAACGACTTCAACGGAAAATCAACCGGCTTGAACCTTAAATCTTACTGGAAATTCAGTGGAAAAATTACGCCGATTGTTCCCGTCTATGTAGAGATTGCGGTTGCAGAGCGGGAAAATTTTGAAAACATCTATAAAAAGAACGAGTTGAGCGTCGGCGACGGTCTGAAACGGCTTTTTGTAGACAACATCTTTGATACGATTGCATTCTATAATGGCGAAGGTACAACAGCGGATCAAACATATCTCGGACACTTTAAAACGGGTGTTGAAACAAAATATGTTGAATGGGAAACCGGTTATAAATATGCAAAACTTCCGTCTCACAAAAACGTCGACTGGACGACAGTAGACGGCGAGTGGGAGGCAGGTTATAATAAAGTCGGCGGATATAACCAGTTTAAGACCGGCTCTGCCTTTAACGAATGGCTTGCCCGTGTTACTGACGGCAACCTCCAGATGGATATTGCGCTTGCCCCGAACCGCAGTGCTAACCGTGCAGGCGAGCAGTATGGTTTCTACGGTTATGTAGATGCCACTATCATGAATGACCACTACATCGACTTCCAGTACAATACCGCACTCGGAAATACGTTTCACAATATTTTCGACAAAGCCTACGAGCATGACATTATCCTTGGTTACAAAGGTATGTTTGGACCGGTAACGGTTAAAGCGAACGGTCTTGTAAATGTGTATACGACAGACGGCTATTCACCTGCCAGCAGTGATGTCAAGAATGTCCAAAAAGACCCGAAAAACAAAATCGACAATGTTGCAATGAAGGCAAGTGTTACCTACAAAGCCGATATGTTCTCTATTATGGCAGGCTACCGCTTCCGCGGTGCACAGGCAAACATGATGTATGTTGAAGAAGGTGCTGACGGCCATGACAATATCAGCGACCAACTTGGCTCCTTAAACCATCAGCGCATTTTTGCAAAGGCATCCGTAACTCCCATTGCTCCGCTTACTATCGAATTAAAACCGTGGATAGAGATGAACCTCACAAAGAAAGATTCTGCTGAATATGCGTACGACAAGAATATTGACAATGTACAGGTTTCTATCGCTCCGAAAGTGATATATAAAATCTCTGATACAATGACGGTAGACGGCGGTTTTGATGTCAGATACAACTCTACGAAAGAGCATAAATACGTCTTCGGTTCGAACTCGCACAGTACAAAACTGAATAAAGCGGGCGTTCACTTCAATATGGAAATGGACGGGGCGGTTTCTTCTTTGGACCTCATCTACGGCTACAAGTCTTCTCTGAAAGGGATGCCGTCGAAAAACTCCTATGGTCTGCACAGTTTGATTGCATCTATCGGTCTTCCGGCAGATACCGAACTTCAGGCGAGCATCAGTTTCCTCCAGAAATACGAAGATGTTCTTGATTTCGATAAGACCGATGTCCAACCGTTCGGCTTTTCTGTGGGTGCAAACAAAATCCTTACAAAAAAATACAAGACAACCCTTATCGGGCAGTTTGTGTATAACATCGACCCGCACAAAGGTTTCGGCGACGGCTGGCACAACCTGAGTGTTGATGACTACTACATCGACAAGTATGAGGATAACGGTATTTGGATTAACGCCGCCGCACTCCGCGCCGGTGTAAACATTGACTTCTAATTTGCCGCACGGCTTATACAAACGCCGCTAAAACGGCACAACGGCAACTGCTTCGGCGGCTGCCGTTTTTTTGTCCCCGCGGAAACACTTCGTGTGTGCCAATTTGTTCCGGTAAAAACGACCTGCGTTTTACATTAACAACAAAATCGCAAAACGGGGAAGACGGCTGTATGCATAGGCTATGAGAGTCTGCGGCACTTGTCGAAGAAAATCTTGTGTATCATGCGTCATTACTGTCCGTTCTGCCTTGATTTTAGCGCTTTTTTCGGATAATCTAAAGTTGCACTTTAGATTATCCGGAGTTTTATATGTATATACGCAGGACGCTCGAAAATGCTGTTCCCAAGGTGAATAATTTTTTTCCAGTCGTGTTGATAGCGGGGCCGCGGCAGGTTGGAAAAACGTCGCTTCTTGAATACAAAACTTCAGATGCGCGGACATTTGTTTCCCTTGACGCGCTGGACGTGCGTTCGCTTGCGCAAAAGGATTCGCGGCTTTTTCTTGAGCGCTATAAGCCGCCGGTTTTTATCGATGAAATTCAGTATGCGCCGGAACTTTTTCCGTACATCAAAGAGCTTGTTGACAGCCGCAAGGAAAAAGGGTTGTTTTGGATAACTGGCAGTCAGCAATACAACCTAATGCAAAATATTACCGAAAGCCTTGCCGGTCGAGTCGGAATACTGCATTTGCAAGGTTTTTCTCAAAGTGAAAAATACTGCAACGCTGACAGCCCCGCGTTTCTGCCGGCAAAAGAATACAGCAATGCGGGCGTCGTTCCTGCATTCGACTTAAACCAAATATTCCGCCTCATCTGGAAAGGCTCGTTTCCGGCGTTGTGGACGTCTCCTGACGATTATTGGGAAATGTTTTACGCCGCATACGTGCAGACATATATCGAACGTGATGTTCGGCAAATAATCAATGTTTCAAATGAGTTGACATTCATAAAGTTTATGCGCGCGGCGGCGGCGCAGACCGGCTGTCTGCTTGACTATGCGTCAATGGCGCGGGACACGGGCGTTTCCGAACCGACGATAAAATCGTGGCTTTCTGCCCTGCACTCATCGGGCGTGATTTATCTTTTGCAGCCGTACTCCGGCAATTTGACCAAACGCGCTGTAAAAACGCCGAAACTGTATTTTTTAGATACGGGACTTGCGTGTTATTTGACGCGCTGGAACAGTCCTGAACCGCTTGAAGCGGGTGCGTATGCAGGCGCAATATTTGAAACGTATGTTGTTTCCGAGATTTTGAAGTCCTATTGGCACAACGGCAAAGAGCCGCCCGTTTATTTTTACCGCAACAAAGATATGCAGGAAATTGACTTGCTCATCGACGTGAACGGAACGTTGTATCCAATCGAGATTAAAAAGAAGAGCAATCCCGACAAGAGCGACGTCCGCTATTTCCGTTTAGTAGAAAGCGAATTGCACCGTCCGTGCGGAGACGGGGCGGTTATCTGTATGGCGCCGACCCACCTTCCCATTACGGAAACTGCTGCGGCTGTTCCCGTCGGGTATATTTGACCTGCTGGAGGCAAAAAATGCAAATTTTGTGCATATAATTGCAACGTGCACAAAAAATAGAGAATTTTGTGCATGAGTTGATTATATGCACAAAAAAAACGATACTTACGCCATGCGATTACTGCCGTTCAATTTTAATTTTGATGACGCGGATATTCTCAAGCCGCTTAACACGGTCAATCACACGCTGGGACAGCTCAACGGCGCCATAAATCTTTTGCCGAACCCGTACATTATCTTTAACGCGATTACGCTGGGGGAGGCAAAGGAATCGAGCGCAATCGAAAATATCGTAACAACGTTCGACGCGCTGTTTAAGGAAATGAGTTATTCGGAAAACGAACCTGCGTCAAAAGAGGTCGTAAACTACCGGCAGGCGATGCTCAAGGGATTCGGGCTGCTCAAAGAGGACGGATTTATTTCAGTCAATCACATTGTGCAGATTCACCGCATTGTTGTTCCGGAGACAGGCGACATTCGGAAACTGCCCGGGACGGTCATCCTCAACACAAAGACCGGCGAAGTCCTGCATACGCCGCCGCAAAGCGAAGCGGAAATTCGGGACTATCTGACTAATCTTGAAAAATATATCAACATGCCGGAACTGGAAGACATTGACCCGATTTTGAAGATGGCGGTCATTCACTTTCAATTTGAGGCAATTCATCCTTTTTATGACGGCAATGGGCGGACGGGGCGTATGCTAAACATTTTGTATTTGACGCTTGCAAAGAAAATCGACTTGCCTATTTTGTATTTGAGTAAGTACATAAATCAAAATCGTTCCCGCTATTATGAGGTGTTGAGTGCGGTGCAGGCGGATTTGAGCCGCTTAAAGGACTATCTTCTTTTTATGATAGAAGGCGTGCGCCAGATGTCGGAGTTTACGCTGCAATTTATTACAGCGTTTACGAACACCATGAACACGGCGGCGGGACTTTTAAAGGAACGTTGCCCAAAAATCTATTCGCAGCAACTCATTGAGCATTTATTTTTCGACTTTTATACGCGGAACGAATACTTGTGCGAAAAACTCTCGATTTCAAGAAATACCGCCGGTAAATATCTGCATGAACTTTCCAACGCGGGCATTTTAATTGAAGAAAAAGCCGGCAAAGTGAAGATTTACAAAAATGCATTTTTGTATAATTTGGTGCGGGTTTGGTAACAGGTCGACGGTTGCTATGGAGGTTTGACAGAGAGAACGGTATTCCGTCGGCAAAACTTGACAGGAAAATTAATTTTGAGGGAAGTGTGAAGCAGGAGAAGATGGCTTTTGTTGCTGCAAGCGGAGTCTGACTGGCGCGGCGGAGTTTGAGGCGGTTGGCTGGATTTGAACGAGGGTGCAAAGTTTGGCGGCGGCAAACAGAGTTTGAGCGACGAAACGGGACTTGAGGGCGGCGAGCAGACTTTGAACGCAGGGACGGAGTTCAGGGCGGAAGACGATTTTTTTGCAGCGGACGGAAAGCCGAAGACGGTAAACAGGGTTTGAATGACGTACCGGAGTTCTGCAAGCGGGAAAAAACGTTGTTTGCGGCGGGGCGTTGAGGCGGCTCCGGCGTTTCGGCGGGGATTAAGACAGCCGCTCTCTTTCCTGTTATAATCCGCGCATGGAATTGACAGAAGAGCAGTGCGCCTTTTTTCGTAGTCTTGCGGATAAATACGAAACGGCGGCATTCAGTGCGGGCGACCCGTGCCGCATTTTGACGCGATACACGGAGCAGGCGGACATTGAAGCGGGCGCGTTCATTGCCGCAATGCTGGCGTTCGGGCGGCGCGAACATTTTTTACCAAAAACCGAAATGATTATGGCGATGGCAGACAAATCCGGCGGAATTGCGGCATGGCTTAAAAGCCGCGCTTACAAACGCGATTTTACGCCGCCTGCCCCCTATGCGTCAGCGGACTATGAAAAAAAGTTTTATCGCTTTTATTCCTACGGCGATTTTATAAAATTATTCGACGCGCTGGCAGACATCTTAAATGAAAGTCCAACATTGGGCGCGTATTTTGAGTGCGCTTACAAAGCCGCGTGTACCGCACAGAATGCGCAAAACATTCCTCTTGCGCCGATTATCACGTCCGCATTTGCCGGCTGCCGCGTTGTCCCATGCGGAAAAAACAGCGCGGGCAAGCGTATACACATGTTTTTGCGCTGGATGGTGCGCCGCAATTCTCCTGTGGATTTAGGACTGTGGACGTGGTATGACCCCGCCTGCCTCATTATTCCGCTGGATACGCACGTTGTCCGGCAGGCAATTCGATTCGGACTTATCCCGCCCAAAAGCGGCGGCACGCTCAAAACTGCACTCGCGCTCACGGCAATCTTAAAGCGCATCTGGCAGGACGACCCCTGCAAGGGCGATTTTGCCTTGTACGGACTCGGTATCGATTCAACACGGGAGAATATATGAAAGACTACATTTTTTTTGATTTGGATGGGACGCTGACTGATTCGCAGGAAGGAATTTTGAATTCTCTCCGCTCTGCGCTCAAATTATACGGACTTGAGTTCCCTGACAGTACACTCAAAACGTTTATCGGACCGCCCATGCTCGAAACATTCGGAAAATTGGGCTTTGACGAAGCGGAAATGAAGAGCGCACTCAAAAAGTATCGGGAATATTACGAAACGACCGGGATTTTTGAAAACCGTGTCTATGACGGCATAGAAAGTATGCTTGCCGCCCTCAAAAACTCCGGCAAACATCTGGCAGTGGCAACTTCAAAGCCGGAAGAATATGCCGTACGCATTTTAGAGCATTTTGACCTTGCTCGATATTTTGACTGCATTTGCGGCTGCCGGATGGACGAAAGCCGCGCCGACAAAGCCGAAGTCATTGCCTATACGCTCGAATCGTGTGCGCTGACGGCAGCAGACGCTCCGCGCATTTTGATGGTCGGCGACAGATATGCGGATATCGCGGGCGCGCATAAAAATTCCGTATGCGCAGCCGCAGTCTTGTACGGTTATGGAAGCCGTGAGGAGTTTCAAAAATACGACGCAGACTATATCGTAGAGACCGTAGCGGAATTACAGGAGTTAATACAATCGCTATGAAATCGAATAACCGCAAAATCGGGGACAGGATTGTGCCGCGCCTCCAGTTGACTGGAGCCGCGCTTTCTGCCGCATATTTTATTGCACTGCAATGCGCATCTCCTTCAACATTTTGGGGAACGGTGTTTTCGTTCAGCATGGCGTGGCTTGCCTTGAGCGTATTTTTTGCCGTGCTGGCGGTGCTCGGAAAAAGAGGAGTCCGTATTCGCCTTTCTGCCGCAGTAAAAAAACTGTGCGTGGGAATTACGCTGTTCAGCGCCGCTGTTTGCGCAGTCAGCCTGTATTTGATTTTAACGCCGCGCATTGCAACCGGCTCAGAAAGCGTAAAATACGTCATTCTCTTAGGCGGAGGCATTACAAAAGACAAAAAACTTTCCGGCATGGTGCAAAATCGCGTGCGCACTGCCGCAGACTATCTTCAGCGGCAGCCGGCGGCAAAAATTGTTGTTACGGGCGGGCAATCGCGTTTTATTCCGTGTCCAGAAGCGCACGTCCTCAAGGCGGCGCTTATCAAGTACGGCATTGATGAATCTCGTATTCTTACAGAAGACAATGCGCTTGATACGATACAAAATTTTCGATACAGCGCACGCCTCATTGCCGATGCGGAGGGCGTGTCTGTTAACGACGCGCTGTTGCTGCCTGTTGCCGTCGTTACAAGCCGCTTTCATCTTGCCCGCTCGGAATATCTTGCTTCTCGTGTCGGCTTCCGCGACGTCTACGGAGTTTCTGCGCCGCTTCCCGTCCTCTTTGTTCTTAATGTCTATTGCCGCGAAATCGGCGCGTACGTCAAACTGCGTTTGCGGATTATCTTTACCGGACAGCCGAAAACGGCGGGCAGTGCGTGGGGAGAGAGAGGAAAGGACACTGTTAAAAAACAATGCCCGCCTAAGCAAAAGGAGGCATAGCTCAGGCGGGCTCAGAACTTTTATATTTTCAAAAATTGATTGGTTATGCGCTTTCGTAAATCGGACGCACGCTGATAACGTCGGCAATCGCTTTGAGGGCGCCGAGCGTCTCGTCCGGCACTTTACCGTCAACGTCGATGATATTGTACGCAAGGTTGCCGCGATTTTGGTTTATCATACTTGCGATGTTCAAGTTCGCATTGCCGAGTACGGTCGAAAACTTCGATACCATGCCGGACACGTTTTTGTTTGCAATGCAGAGGCGCGTACCGCCGGAAGGAATCGGGTTATCCGTTACCGTCTTCGGAAAGTTTACGGAATTGACGATATTGCCTTTTTCAAGAAAGGCGCGGAGTTGGTCAACCGCCATTTCCGCGCAGTTTTCTTCCGCTTCGGGCGTTGACGCGCCGAGGTGCGGCATACAAATCGCGTTCGGAGCGTCCAACAATTCCTCCGCAGCAAAATCGTTTACAAAGCATGCAGCCTTTCCGCTTTTAAGCGCGTCGAGCATATCGTTGTTATTCACAAGCCCTCCGCGCGCAATATTTATAATCCGCACGCCTTTTTTCATCAATTTAAGAGACGAGAAATTTATCATTCCCTTTGTGTCGTCCGTCTGCGGCACATGGAGCGTAATATAGTCCGATTTTTTATAGACTGCTTCCAAACTTTCAGAATACTGAACGCGGTGGTCAAGCGCCCACGCCGCGCTTATCGACATAAAAGGGTCATAGCCGATAACATTCATGCCAAGCTGAACCGCCGCGTTCGCAACCATCGCGCCGATTGCGCCAAGCCCTATCACGCCGAGCGTCTTACCTTTTAATTCAGGTCCGGTAAACTGCGACTTTCCCTTTTCCGCAAGGTCAGGGATTTCATCTCCCTTGCCGGAAAGTGTTTTTACCCACGCATTCGCCGCAAAAACAGGGCGGCTGGACAAAAGCAGTCCCAAAAGCGCCAATTCCTTTACCGCATTCGCGTTTGCGCCCGGCGTATTAAACACGACTACGCCCTTTGCCGAAAGCTCATCAATCGGAATATTGTTTGTCCCCGCTCCGGCGCGCGCAACCGCTTTTAATCCCACAGGCAGCGTCATTCCGTGCATATCCTGAGAACGCACCAAAATGGCGTCCGCATTGTTAATTTCCGACGCGACTTCATAGCCGTCGCGCGGAAATCGCTCAAGTCCCTTTGGACTGATTTTATTCAACGTTTGAATTTTAAACATAGTTTTTCCCCACAGGGCGGTTATTATGGATTTTGACAGACGTAACAGTACACCGCCCTTACACGTTTTGTATAAATACAAAACGTGCGATAACTATTCGTCTTTGACCTTTTCACGCGTTGACAGCCGCCTGCTGTCTTTGCTCCGGTCAAAATGCAGTCTGCGTTCAGCAAACTACATTTTTTAAGCATAGGGCGCAAACGGTATTCGTAACCGGCTTTCTGCTCCAACGGCTTTCTGCCCTTTCCGCGTCAATCCGGCGCGGGCGGAATATACGCCCGCAGTATATCTTCCGTTCGATTATGCCGTAATCGCACACTCCAACCCGCCGTCAACCTCATTGCTTAAAAATTTTCTTTCGCAAACGTATCCATAAACGCGATGAGCGCTTTTACGCCGTCAACCGGCATGGCGTTATAAATGGAAGCGCGCATTCCGCCGACCAAGCGGTGTCCGGCAAGATTAACCAATCCGGCGGCGGCAGCCTCCTTTACAAACTTGTCGTTTATGAGTTTCGCCTTGTCCGCATCCGTTTCTTTTGTCAAAAACGGAACGTTCATCAACGAACGGCTGCCTTTTTCCGCCGTCGCATGATATACGCCGCTTGAATCAAGATAGTTGTAGAGTAAGTCCGCCTTTTCCACATTCACCTTGTGAATCGCAGAAACGCCGCCTTTTTTTTCTATCCATTCAAGCACTTTGCCGAGTACGTAAATCGTATAGCACGGCGGCGTGTTGTACATACTGCCTTCATCCGCGTGCGTCTTGTACGTCAGCATTGTCGGCGTTCCGTTGCGGGGCGCATCCGTAATCAAGTCCTCGCGGATAATGACGAGCGTAACTCCGGCAGGCGCAAGATTTTTCTGCGCACCCGCAAATAAAATCCCGAACCGGCTCACGTCAATTTCTTCCGACAGTACGCACGACGAAATATCGGCGACAAGAGGAATTGTTCCCGTATTGGGAATATACTCGTAATGCGTTCCCATAATTGTGTTGTTCAAACAAATGTACGCATAATCGTAATCGCCCTCGATTTTTTCGACGTGCGGAATATAGGAAAAGTTTTTATCTTCGCTTGAAGCAATAACGTCAACTTCCACGCCGAGTTTTTTCGCTTCCGCAATCGCTTTTTTTGCCCACACGCCGGTATTGATATACGCCGCTTTGCCAGACCGAACGGCAAGATTTTGCGCAGCCATCGCAAACTGCGTAGACGCGCCGCCCTGCAAAAACAAAACTTTGTAGGTATCGGGGATTTTCATAAGACTGCGGATTTTCGCTTCCGCCGCCTCGATAATCGGCTTGTAGGCTTTGGAGCGGTGGCTCATTTCCATGACGGACTGCCCCGTTCCGTGATAATCGAGCATTTCCGCTGCGCATTCTTTTAAAACATCTTCCGGCAGGCACGAAGGCCCCGCAGAAAAATTGTAGACTCGGCTCATATTCAACCTCTTTTGTCCGCAAGATGAGCACGGACACTCTATATAATTTTATGCAATGCCCACGGCAAAGACGCATTTTCAACTTTGACTTCAGGCGGAACGGACAAAACGCAGCTGGTAAGGTTTACAATTCCCTTAACGCCCGCACGTACCAGCCGCTCCGTCATAACGGCCGCTTCCTTTTCTTCCACGGCAAGCACCGCATATTCGATTTTTAACTCCGGCAGCACGCTTTCTATGCGGAACGCCGGATACAGCGGAAAAACCGAGCGTAAAATCTCCGTGCGGTTGACGTTTGAATCAAAACCTGCCGCAAGCGTAAAGCCCGCTTCTTCAAAAAAACGCGAATCGAGCAAAACCGCGCCAAGCCGCCCCAGCCCCACAATGCAGCACTTCCGCTCCGCACCGGAGGCAATGCCGAGCGCACATTCAAGAGCCGTTTGCAGTTCAGCCGTATCGTATCCGTTCGATACGCCGCGCGTAAAACCGATACAATGTAAGTCATAGCGCACCAGCGAATCTTTACAGTCAAGCGCGCTGCCGAAATCCTTCGAAGTAAGCCGCTCATCCTTGCTGTTCTGCAAAAAATGCAGCAGTGCAAGAAGCCGTTTTTTTGTCGCTTCTGGAATATCCGTCATCACGTTGGCGCATTATAGGAGACGCGCCGTGCGGCTTCAATGGGAAATGCGCGGAAATTCGACGATACGCAGAGGATTTTGGGGAAAAGCGCAAGATTTTAGCGAATACTGTTAAAATATTCACGATAATAGGCGGACTGGATATGCGCGGCTTTGCAAAATGTACTGCTGTTCGCCTGTGCGTTTGCTGTGCGGCAAGCGTGTTAAAAGGGCGGCGTGCAGGCGGCTGTCGTCTTTGACAGACACATCTCTATACTGCCTTCCGCCGTCTTTTGAGAAAATTATCCGTATTGAGAAAAAAATTGCTTATTCCGCTTGACAAGATGGGGGGGGGGGGGGGATAATTTCATTTAATCCAAGATTTGCCGGTAAGATGTTCGAGCCTCTTTGTGAATGAGCCGGACGTTTTACCGGATTTTATTTCATTATAAGGAGTTATTATATGAAATTGGTAAAGAAAATTGTGATGGGTGCCGCAGTTGCAATAACCGCGGCAGGATTGGCGGTTGCTCAGTCATCTCCGATGCCACTTGAGGCTACGGAAGACCTGTCTCCGCAATCCATGACATCTATCAGTACTGCAGAATTGTTCGGGAATGATGTTGACGATTTTATGAACGTCAACGAGTACCAAAACGTCGAGCCGGAACATCTGTTCGGCTATCTGGGCTTTGGCAAAACTGGTTCAGGAACGGTGCAGTTAGGATTGGCGCACCAGTTTAATAAGTTCTACCTCGGCGGCTGGTTCGGCGGCAGTTTGAACAGTTGGAGTATAACTAAAGATAAAGATGAGAGTGCTTCAAAGAATAAAACTACAACACAGCATGACACTGACTATGCCGCATACGGAAAAGTTTTGTTCGGTATCAACAACATGGGAATTCTGGCAAATTTTGCATTCCAGCCGAATAAAAATAATAACCAGTATGAAGATGACAAAGAAAACAAGAGCAAAACAACGCTCAACAACTTTAACATTAATACGTCTGTTAAATTCGGTATCAACCTTAACGGTAAAAATGATAAAGTCTACAAAACATGGGCGGAACTCGGCTTGAATTCACGAGTTGCAAAGAAGGAAGTGAAAACGGACGACAATACGAAGACTAATGACAACAGCATCTATAGACTCGTTCTTAACGGCGGCACTTCGTTTGATGTGTATGATGCAAATGATATAACCCAGACCATTGACCTTGAACTTGATACCGGTTGGGATATTTATGCTATTACTGTATACAAAGACAAAGACGGACATTTAGACCAGACTGGTGCGTTTGGCATGGAACTTGCATTCAAACCGGCATGGACGTTGGCATACGAACCGGAAGAATCGAAATTCGGCTTTAAAACAAAGGTTGGACTTGAAAGCACATTCAAATATGCACAAACCTATGACAAAATTAAGCCTTCTTCCGGTTCTGCAACTTATAATACTTCACGTACGTATACGCCAGAGATGGAGTTAAAGCCCACGTGGTCTGTAGGTGCCATATACAAAGTTGTTCCGGAAAAGTTCCAATTGAATGGAGGGCTTGCGTTGTCTGCGCTCAATGAATGGAAAGAGACGAAAACTGAAACGCGGAATCCCTCTGACGGCAAGGTTACATCGACAAAAGAAAATGGCACATGGAAATTTGACGTTAGCAAGGCTGAATTTGCATTAAAATCCGGCTTTACGTGGACGCCCTCAGATAAAGTTACCGTAGATGCTAACTGGGATATACTTAACGCTGTATTTGGGAAGAACGATAAAGGTACTTTTAGAACACAGTTTGACGAAAACAACTTCTGGAAGAACGTAAACACGCTTGTGTTCCAGAACTTCGGTTTCTTGGTGTCAGTTAAACTGTAGGCGGTAAAAAGCGCTTACGGCGTTTGCGTCGTGTATAACTGCGGCACGGGCGCTAAAACAAACGTGCCGGTAAACACGTCTTACAACGGCTGTCTTTGGGGACAGCCGTTTTTTGTTTTTCCGCACTTGTGATGGGCGGAGCCTTCCTGCCTCCGTTTTTTGCGGCTGACGAAGCCGCTCGTTTGCAAACTCAAATATCGTTTTCTGCGAGTTTTGCCGACAGGCAGCATTTCGCACGGGCGGGAATTCCATTTAATTTTTCAAATTGCATTCTCCACCGCTCGTTAATTCTCCTTGCGTCTACGGCACTAATCCCGCTATTATCCGCCCATGACGTTATTTCGATCTTTTTATCGATTACAAACAAAATTTTCCGCAGGGCTAACCGGCGCTCTCTTTGTGTCCACGCTTATGGTTCTCTCGGCGGCAAATGCAGCGGCAATCGACTACCGTGCGGAAATGCGCGGCTTTGTTCGGGAGATATCGGAATATGCAAAAAGTCGGCACGAAGGTTTTCTTGTCATTCCGCAAAATGGACTGGAACTTGCGCTTTCTGCGGACGGCGAGGCGGAGAGCGAATATCTTGCGGTCGTGGACGGCGCGGGGCAGGAAGATGTGCTTTTCGGCTATTCAGGAGACTATGAGCAGACGCCGGCAGACAGCACCGCGTATTTTCGGCGGCTCTGCGGCGTTTTTCAAGCGCACGGCAAGCGGATTTTGGCAATCGACTATTGCCGCGGTAAGACGGCGGCGGAGTTTTCCCAGTCAGAAAACGAAAAAAGCGGCTTCCTTTCCTTTGCGGCAGACGACCGCTTGCTGCGCACTATTCCGTCGTTACCTCAACCGCCCTATCAGTCTCATTCCGGCGACGTCCGTACGCTGCATGAAGCGAAAAACTTTCTCTACCTTATAAACAGCAGTCAATTTGCGTCAAAAGAGGACTTTATCGGCGCACTTAAAGCGACCGATTACGACCTCCTTATAATCGACTTGTTCCACACAGGCGTGCAGTTGGCAAAGGACGACATCGCAGAACTGCGCGCAAAAAAGAACGGCGGGGCGCGGCTTGTCGTGTGCTACATGAGCATCGGCGAAGCGGAAGACTACCGTTATTACTGGCGGCGCGAGTGGAAACGACGGCGTCCGGCGTGGCTCGCCAAAGAAAATCCCGAATGGAAAGGCAATTACAAAGTCCGCTATTGGCACAATGACTGGAAAGGTCTTGTCATGGGAAGTCCTGACGCATATTTGGACAGAATCCTTGCGGCGGGCTTTGACGGTGTTTATTTAGACATCATCGACGCTTTCGAATATTTTGAAGCGCAGCGGGCAAAGGGCAAAGAAGATTGAATGATACGGCGGCACTTTCGTCTTTTGCAGAAGGAGTCGGCGGGATTTGCGGCAGATGGTTTCTTCGGCAGGCGAAGTAACCTGTGCCTTAAATACTGTTCTTGCACGGAAACTGTATTTTGCGCGTAGACGTATTTTGCTGCGGCGATGTGTTTTCTGCGCCGCAAACATCACTTCCGCGCGGCGGCTTGTACCCCGCACCACAAACCCTGTTTCTGCATAGCAGCGCGTTTTTCGCGTCTTCATCCATCGCTCTCCGCAGAGACGCACTTTTCCATTCGCCTATCGTCTCGTGATTCAAATACTATTCTTTGCTTCCGGCGTATTCTTTGTTGTCCGCCAATCCGTTATACTGCCGCGCATGAATACGAACGCGATCATACATCACGCATACGATAATTTTTGCTATCCGCTGGACAGCAGCGAGTTGGAAATCAGCATTTTGACGGGAAAGGACGTTACGAGCGTTACGCTTGTTTTCGGCGATCCGTTTTTGGGGATGGTAAAAGACGGTATTTTTGAATGGCAGGGCGATGAAGTCAAAATGACTGAAAAAAAAGAACTTGCCGAACATCTGCGCTGGACTACGACCGTAAAACCTCCGTTCAAGCGGGCGCGTTATTATTTTACGATTTCTGACGACGTGCAAACGCTCTGTTTTATGGAAAGCGGCGTTATGACGGACGCCGCGCGGCGGGAAAAACGAGATTTTGCCGGATATTTTACCTTTCCGTGGATGAATGAAGCCGACATCTGCCGCGTGCCTCTGTGGGCGGAAAATACCGTGTGGTATCAGATTTTTCCTGCGCGGTTTTGCCGCGGAAACGCGCTTACGACGCCCGGAACTCTAAAAACATGGGCGGCGCCCGATGAAAAAGTCAAAAACAGCGACCTATTCGGCGGGAACCTGCAGGGAATCATCGACAAACTCGACTATCTTGCCGCACTCGGTATCGGCGGAATCTATTTGACGCCCGTCAATTCTTCTTCGTCTCAGCACAAATACGACACAACCGACTATTTGACCATCGACCCGTCATTTGGCACGAACGAACAAATGCGTCAGCTCGTCGATAAAGCGCACGCGCATTCTATCAAAGTCATGCTGGACGGCGTTTTCAATCATTCGGGACGGGACTTTTTTGCTTGGCAGGACGTGCTCAAGAATCGAGAAAAGTCGCAATTCGCCTCGTGGTTTTTGATAAATGACTTTCATTTCGACTCCAATGCGCAATCAGACGGGCAGAAGGGAAATGCGGAGTTGGGAAAGTTTTATTCATTCGCCTTTGTTGACGGTATGCCTAAACTGAACACGAATAATCCGCATGTCCGCGAATACCTTATCAGCGTCTGTGAGCGATGGATTGCAGATTATGATATCGACGGTATCCGGCTGGACGTTGCAAATGAATTGTCTCACGTGTTTTGCAAGGAACTGCGGGCGCGGCTTAAAGCGGTAAAACCTGATTTTTATGTGATGGGTGAAATCTGGCACAACGCGCTGCCGTGGCTCCGAGGGGACGAGTTTGATTCGGTGATGAATTATCCGCTTTTGAATGCCGTTACGGAATTCTGCACGGACGCGAGTGCAACTGCCAAGCAGTTTGAATACGCAGTCAACCGCTGTTATTCAATGTATTTCCGGCAGGTGAACCGCGTCTTGTTCAATCAGACCGACTCGCACGATACTGCGCGCATTGTAACGCGCTGCGGCGGTAAAAAACGAGCCGCCCTCGCTCTTGCGCTCTGTTTTTGCATGCCAGGTTCGCCGTGCCTCTATTACGGCACGGAGGTTTTTCTTGAAGGCGGAGGAGACCCTGACAATCGGCGTTGTATGCCGTGGAAGGAAATCGAATGCGGACTGTATGACGCTGACATTGCGGCTGTCAAAGCGCTCATTCGACTGCGGACTGAACACGCCGCGCTCCGAAGCGCGAATATGCGTTTTATCTACGAAACGCCGTCCGCCGCGGAGGGGCGGCTGCTGTATATAGAAAGAACCGGTGACGACGGCGAACGCCTTTTGCTCATCGTGAACGCGTCGGACTCTGCGCAAAGAGTGGACGCGCTTGTAAATGCACGGATTTTGCTGCAAAGCGGCAGCGTGAAAGACGGCGTCATCGGCGCGGAGGAATTTGCATTTATCTTGAAGACCGCC
Source organism: uncultured Treponema sp. (assembly GCA_963539635.1). Classification (GTDB taxonomy): domain Bacteria; phylum Spirochaetota; class Spirochaetia; order Treponematales; family Treponemataceae; genus Treponema_D. Next base: position 9,967 of record CAUTOZ010000016.1, on the reverse strand, counting down.
GACAGGAGAAATGCGTTTGAACGATAAGATGACCGTTGACGTCGGATTCTGCTTTTGCCGTTTGGTAAAATCTGCGGGCAGCGCGGGCGTTTGCTATAGTGTTTGAAAGATAGAACGGGATGCCGCCCGCACAAGTTTTGCCTGACGGCAAAACTTGTTGGTAAATAAGGCTTGAAGAGGGCGCGGCATCTGCACAGCAGGGGCGATACTGTACTGCCCCTATAGTGTCTATCCGTTTTACCCAAAGGCAAAACGCATTTACCGTTTAGTTATCTGCAACAAACCAATCCGCTTGCGCTCCCATATCGCTTGCATTGTCTTTATACGTTTGCACCTGCCCCGCCGGAACCTTTATGCTATTTGCGCTGAGTGCAGAGCACTCCTTGAATGCATCACCAAATTTACCCGCAACATAATTGCACTTTAGCGTAACCGCCGTAATCTTTTTGCAGCCGGAAAAGCAGTCGTCCATATTGGTAACGCCGTTTGGGATCACGGGAGCTTGTGTAAGGCTTTTGCAGTCGGAAAAGCATAAGCTCATATCCGTAAGGCCGGGGATTTCTTCCAACTTAAGAGCAACTTTTTTAGTTGGATTATCGTTCAGTATTTTCCCGAGTGTGCTCGGTTTCCAGTGACTACTATCTCCCTTTAAGTCCGCTGCCGTAAGTTCGGTTACTTTGATGTAATTTACGTCGGTTGATGATGCGGTTGTTTTAAGATAGTTGTCCAAACTTGCTCCGTTTATACCGAATGGGACTATAGCATACATTGCCGCCTTAAAGCTCACGGTTACTTTTGTGTTTGCAGTTATCTTTACTTTTGCAGTTGTGCTTCCGTCCGTACCGGTTCCCGTCTCAAATGAACCGCCGGTAATTGTCCACTTATCGACTTTGTAACCGGTTTCAGGCGTTGCGGTAAAGGTAATCATCGTGTCTTTGGCAATTTTGCCGCTTGCAGGAATCGCGGGCTTTGCCGTCAGCGTTCCGTATTCTCCGTGCATTATCTCTACGGTGAAAGTTTCGGGAGCAGAGTCGCTGTTCACTTCCGTTTTACAGCCGCTTGTAACTGCCGCAGCAAGCAAAACCGCCGCCCCTCCAAGGAAAGCGAGCGCTTTCCGCTTAAAAATAGACTTCATTGTTTTTCCTCCTAATAAAGACTTATTGTTGTACGGAACGCCGCAAAATTGCTCTGCTAAAGCGTTCCTCAAAGAACATCTATGCAAGTTTTCGTTCCGAAAACTTGCAGCGTGCGTGAGGAGAAAGTCTCTCAGTCCGCACACTGCCCTTATCTAAAGTCCTTAGATCGAGCCATCTAAACCCCTTAGATAAGGCGCTCTAAACACCTTAGATCGCCCGATCTATACCGTTTAGAGCGGGCGAATCGGCCGCCTCGATTGCCGCCTATTTTTTTGCCGTGCAAGGATAGTTGAACACAAGTTCTCGAAGCTCTTTGAGCGGCGTACTGGTTCCCGAATATTTTGTCCGCACGATGACCGTAACTTTCCCCTCCGGCACCGTTTGGGGGACGCGCGCCATCAATTGGCTCGGCTTATTGACTGACAAACGCCGCTCCGTTTTGCATTCCGTGCCGTTTGCCGCCTTAAAAAAGACGCCCTGTGCCGCATCCGCTTCATTGACTTTGATTTTTTCGCCCTCGATGATGATGTCGTCGCCGATAGTCAGTGTGCCGTCTTTTAAGCCCGTCGCTGTGTCAGTAACCGCCGCGATTTTCGCAGATTCCTCTTTTGCCCCGAGGACTTTGACCGAGATGTCGTCGAGCGCATTGCGAAGTTCCGCCGAGGGAACCATGTCAACAGTCCTCTTGTGGACTTTTTCGTCGTATTGCGCATTTTCCGTCTCCCAGACACCGGACACGCGCGGCGAGATTTGCGCTACGCCGTCCATAAAACTCAAGCCCTCCTGAATAAGACCGACCACCGCTTTGTCGCGCATATTCAGAATGTTGAGGATTGTCTCCGGACGAAACTCAGAGCGTTCTTCCGTGAGCAGTGCCGCGATGTCCTCATTGCGCTGCCTCGGCGCGTGCGAATGGACTTCTGCAATGCAGTCGCGGTCGTTGTCTTTTGTGAGCGTGTTGGGACGCAGATAGACTTCCCACACGTGTTTCTTTTTTGTTGGCATAAATACCTCCTAAAAAAATCAATGAGGAAACTTCAGTTTCCGAGTTGAGTTTTTTTGCCGCTTCGCAATGCCAATAAGAAGCGGCTTTTTATCATGCAGTTTTGCGCAGAGCGGAAAACTGCCAGTTTAAGAGTGCGGCGCCATTTGTGCCGCACTCTTAAACCAACCTCCTTGTTATGCAAAGTTTATTCTTGTCCCGCGCCTCCGGTTATGCAGGAAGCACGGGAATATGTCCTGAGTGAATAAAAAAATGATTGATTCAATACATTCTGTACAATTTTGCCGCTGGCAAAACTTGCAGCGGACGGCAAAACCGTTATCGCATTTAAGCGGCATTTGTCCGTCCGCCCTGCGCGGTATAAAAGTGAAAGTTATATTGTTGTTGAAAGAAAAATTGAACGCGCGGAATGCGCCTAACGCTGGTTGCTGGTTGCTGGTTGCTGGTTGCTGGTTGCTGGTTGCTGGTTGCTGGTTGCTGAAATTATGAGAAGCGCACTTTGCGTCTGTCAAGCGGCTTTGTGTGTTTTTTGCAGATTTTGTATTGCCTCTGCAATCGGTAGATAACTTTTCCATGAGGGAATTATAACATATTAGGAGCGGCAGAGGCAATGCGGCAGTAACTCCTCTCAATCATTCAAACCTATTCTTTACCGCCGGCACGCGCTCTGTTAGAATGCGGCGCGAACGGGGATGTCCCGTCAAAGGAGTTTTGCGTGTTGTTTTTGAACTTCGGGCTTGCCATGCTGCCGATTGCATGGCTTATCGTGTCGCTTGGAAAACTGAAAATGCCAAGTCATACTGCGTGTGGAATTGCGCTTGCAATAACGGCGGCGCTTGCTTTTTCGTATTGGAAAATGAATGTCCTCAACATTTCGACCGCCGTTTTAGAGGGGACGCTTAACGCGCTGTGGCCGATATGTCTGGTGATAATCGCCGCGCTTTTTACCTACAATCTGTCGCTTAAAACTGGCGCGATGGACTTAATCAAAAAAATGCTCGCCGGTATTTCGACTGACAAACGCATTATCCTGCTTATCATCGGTTGGGGGTTCGGTAACTTTATGGAAGGGATGGCAGGATTCGGTACTGCCGTTGCTATTCCTGCATCAATGCTTGCAGGAATCGGTCTTGACCCCATAAATGCCGTCGTTGCCTGTCTTATTGCAAATTCAACGCCGACTGCATTTGGTTCTGTCGGAGTGCCGGGCGTAACGCTTGCGGCAATAACAGGACTGGACACAATTATCCTTTCGGGAAAAGCCGCGCTGATTCAACTGTTTATAACGTCCTTGTCCCCGTTTTTAATGATTTTGGTCGTCGGCGGTTCAGTCAAAGCGCTTAAAGGAATCGTCCACATTGTTATTATCGCCTCGCTGTCGTTCATTGTGCCGTGGTTTTTTGCGGCAGCCTTTTTGGGACCGGAACTGCCGAATATCATCGGTTCAATTGTGTCGATGGCGTGTATCATTGCGGCAGTCAAAATATTTAAAGTCAAAACACCGGAAGAATTCGCCGTTACGGCTTCGGACTCCTCGACTGGAAAAGACTTGAATCTTAGCCTTGCCGAAGGATTGCGGGCGTGGGCGCCGTTTATTTTGATTTTCGCTTTCCTCATGCTGACTTCTCCGCTTTGTCCTCCGGTGAATACTGCGCTCAAAGTTTTTAAAAGCTCTATCGTCGTGTATGCGGGGGCGGGCGCAAAGCCGCTTTCGTTCAGTTGGGTGAATACGCCGGGCGTTATTATTTTTGCGGCAGCGGTTATCGGCGGCGTGATACAGCGCGCAAAGGCGGCGGAAATTGCTGCGACACTTGCAGAAACATGCGTCAAATATTGGAAAACGGTATTTACGATTTCGGCGGTTATGTCTGTCGCCAAAGTGATGATTTACAGCGGCATGATTTCCGACATCGCGCGGCTTCTTGCCGCGGCGGGCGCATTTTATCCGTTTGTCTCTCCGCTTATCGGCGTACTCGGCGCATTTATCACCGGCTCCGGCACTTCGACAAGCGTCCTGTTCGGCAACTTGCAGCAGGAAACCGCAATTTCGCTTTCGCTCAGTCAATACTGGATTGCCGCTGCAAACCTCATGGGCGCAGGAATAGGAAAAATGGTTTGTCCGCAGTGCATTGCAATCGGCGCGGGAGCCGTCAATGCCGCAGGAGCCGAAAGTAAAATCCTTGCAAAGGTGTTTAAGTATTTCGTCCTCTACGCGCTTCTTGCCGGAGTCGTGTGCTTGGCGGGCAGTTATTACAAAGTTTTTAGATAAAACAGAGTTCTGCCCGCCCACGCTTTTGCTTGACGGTAAAAACGTGCGGAAAATAGGATTCGCGGGGATAATATGTTTTGGAGCGGAGAAAAACGGACTTTGAAAGACTTAACAGAGTTGACGCCCGCCGTCCCGAAAAGAGAATTTTTCCGGTGCAGGGAGAATTAGGAATGCGTAATTCGCAGTTCGTAATGCTTAATTACGCATTCCTAATTGCCTTTATGGTAACGCGTTTTACAACAAAAAAGTGCCCCAATACATCATTTCCTGCCGGTTTTGACTACCGGCAAACTCGCAGCGGGCGGTATCCCGTTGAATCTGTCAAACTTCGCAGCAACCGCCCGCGTCATTCTCTGTCGCCCGACGTAAACTTGCAGCGGACGAAAACACGTCTCTATCTTTCAAACCCAACCACTCCCGTCCGCGTGGATATTTGACAGATTTCCCCGCAAGGCATAGAATAAGGACAATAATATAACCCCATGGGAGGCAAACATGGCAAAGGTTGAGTTGAAGAATGTTTTTAAGATTTATGACGGCAACGACAAGCCGTCTGTATCGAATGCAAACATTACTATCGAGGACAAGGAATTCTGCGTATTCGTAGGTCCTTCCGGCTGCGGAAAGTCGACGACGCTCCGCATGGTTGCAGGTCTTGAAAGCGTTTCGGACGGCAAGATTTATATCGACGGAAAAGAAGTAAATGATGTTCCGCCGAAAGACCGCAATATCGCGATGGTTTTCCAGAACTACGCGCTGTATCCGCATATGTCCGTTTACGATAACATGGCGTTCGGATTAAAACTGCGCAAAGTCGACAAGGCGGAAATCGACCGCAAAGTGCGTGAGGCCGCCCGCCAACTCGGTCTTGATGAGGGCGACCCGCCGTATTTATTCCGTAAACCTAAAAATCTTTCCGGCGGTCAGCGTCAGCGTGTCGCCGTCGGGCGCGCAATCGTCCGCGACCCCAAAGTTTTCCTTTTTGATGAGCCGCTTTCCAATCTTGACGCAAAACTGCGCGTTACAATGCGTGCGGAAATCGCTTCGCTTCACAACACGCAGCAAAAAACGATGATTTATGTTACGCACGACCAGACAGAAGCGATGACGCTCGGCACGAAAATCGTCGTTATGAAAGACGGATTCGTGCAGCAAATCGGTGCGCCGATGTATCTGTACAATAACCCGATTAATAAATTCGTCGCGGGCTTTATCGGCACTCCCCCGATGAACTTTTTGACCGTCAGCGTTCTTGAACGCGGCGGAAAAATTGTCTGCGATGAAGGTTCGTTTGAAATTACGCCGACCGATGCGCAGGCGGCAAAACTCAAAGACTATATCGGCAAGGCGGTTTCTTTCGGCATTCGTCCGGAGGATTTGCAGTACGCGGACAAACCTGTCGGCAAAGACAATATGCAGATGAAAATCGTCAACAAAGAACCGCTCGGCGCGGAAACGCATCTGTATCTTCAAAGTAACAAAGATCAGCCGATGATTGCTAAGACAACTGCCAACGCGGACTTCCGTCTCGGCGATACCATCAACGTCGTTCCGAATATGGAAAAGGCGAAGTTCTTTGCACTTGAAGAAGGCGAACGGAACATCTGCGACCGAGACAGCATCACGGTAACGTGGTAAGCGCATTATAAACGATTTTATGCCGCCGGTACGGTTCCGGCGGTATTTTTTTTCAGCGAGAGGACAGGAAAGGCACGCGCAAAACTCAAAGCCGCTTATCCAGTCCCACTTTTACGCGCCTTGAGCAAGAAATAGCCTGAAATCAACAAACTGCGTCTGCCGCAAACACTTTTTTCGTTGCTTAAAAATCCTTGCGTCCGTCATATTTTCTTTCCATTTTCTGCGGTAACATCAGCGGAAACTATCCTGCACAATTTTGCTGACTGGAAAAGCCTCGGCGACGACAAACAAAATTTCATACATGGAAACAAAAGATTTCGACACCGTTTTCGGTGCCAGTTTGTCCTGTGTCAACACGAGCGGAGAATGACTTTCACAATTTTGTTGATAGGCAAAATTGCAGCGGACAGTAAGTCAATTTATATCTCTGAGAACCTGTTTAGCCTGTCCGCAGTGGACAGAATTTCCTTTTCCGTTGTATAGTACGGCATGGGTGGTGAAGATATTTCAAAAACGCCGCGGCACAGTCCAGCGGAAAAAAACATATTCGAAAAAAAATCCAACGTAAAACCGAATCTAAAAACAATTCCTGCGGCAGACACTGCAAAGCCCTCTGTTCGCACAGAAACGCAGTTGCAAGCCGGCAAGACGACTGCAGCGGCGGGCGGCACTGCAAAATCCTCGTCCGCTGCCGTAGACGCAGCGGTAAGCCGCCGCGCTTTGTTTAAAGCGTCCGCTGCGGAAACCAGAGCGTCCACTGTAAAGACGCGTTCTTCGGCAGGAGATACCGGAACGGTTCCTCCCTCCGCCGCCTCCGCTTCTTTGACAAAACGGACGGCGACGCGGACATCTGTATCCCGTGAAGCCGCTGTAACGACGGTAGAAAAAACATCCGCTGCGCCAACCTCAACGCACGGACAATCAAACTTGACTGCTGCAAAGACGCGTTTAGCGGCAAGAAGCGCATCTCTTGCAGCGGACAAGGCTGTTTCCGCTTCCATTTCGAAACCTGCACTGAATACAGCGCGTACACGAACTGCGGTAAGTTCCCCTGCTCTTGCTTCTGCAAAAAAGCCCGCATCAAAATCTGCGAGTTCCGGGTATGACGAAGATTCAATTCTGCATTTGGAGGGACTGGAACACATTCGTCTGCGCCCCGGAATGTACATCGGCTCTTTAGGGGACGGCTCAAACGAAAACGACGGCATTTACATTCTCTTAAAAGAGGGAATCGACAACGCTGTCGATGAGTTTACACAAGGGTTTGGAGGGCGGATAGACATCGAAATACGCGATGGGCGCGTCAAAATCCGCGATTATGGGCGCGGCATTCCGCTCGGAAAACTCGACGACTGCGTATCGAACGTCAACACGGGTGCAAAATACAACAATTCGGTGTTCAAGCAGGCAATCGGCATGAACGGCGTGGGAATAAAAGCGACAAATGCGCTTTCGTCATATTTTCGTGCGGCTTCTGTTCGGGACGGCAAAACAGCGTCGGTCGAATACGAGCGCGGTAAAAAAATAAGCAGTAAAATGAGCGCGGCGAAAGTCGGCATTAAAAATGGGACGTATATCGAGTTCGAACCCGACAAAACGCTGTTCGGAATGTATGAATTCAACATGGATATGGTTGAAAAACGCCTCTGGAATTACGCCTACTTAAATCCGGGGCTTTTAATCGTCTGTAACGGTAAAGAAATCTTAAGCAAAAACGGATTACAAGACCTTCTCGTCAATGAAATGGGCGGAAACGGCAAATCGCTGTACGCGCCGTTTGCATACGAAGGCGCAAATATTCAATTCGTTATGACGCACACGGCAAGTCTTGATAAATTCGTCTATTCATTCGTCAATGGACAGAGCACGGAAGACGGCGGTACGCATGTTACCGCTTTCCTCGACGGATTTACGAAGGGCGTCAACGAGTTTTTCAAAAAGGACTATGACCAGCGTGATGTTGCAGGCGGCCTGCTTGCGGCGGTAAAAATCGGGCTTGATAATCCGATGTTTACGAGTCAGACGAAAAACAAACTCGGCAACGTTGAAATCCGCTTGCCGATTATGAAAGAAATGCAGGCGGCGCTTGACGACTGGCTCAGACGCAATCCGGACATTGCAGGCGCGCTTGAAGATAAAATCATACGAAACATGAAAGCGCGTGCGGAAATCAACAACGTTACCGAAAAGCAGGTGCGCGATGCGGCAAAAACCGTCTCTCTCAAAATCCCGAAACTCAAGGACTGCCGCTATCACTTGCAGGACGGAGAAAAAGGCGCAGATTCAATGATATTTATCACGGAAGGCGACTCTGCGACGGGTTCAATGGTCGGTTCTCGCGACGTTGCAACGCAGGCTATATTCAGTCTGCGCGGAAAGCCTGAAAATATGTATGGACGCAAAAAGACCGCGCTGTTCGACAATGAAGAGTTAAAAAATCTCACCTTTGCGCTCGGCGTTCAAAAGGATATTGAGGGCTTGCGTTACAATAAAATCGTCATTGCAACCGATGCCGATAACGACGGCTTTCATATCCGCAATTTGATTATGACCTATTTGCTTTTGTATTTTGAAGAGCTGGTGCTGACCGGACACGTTTTTATTCTTGAAACGCCGCTTTTTAGAGTGCGTACAAAAACTACGACGGTTTATTGCTATTCAGAAGATTCTCGCGACCGCGAAGTAAAGCGGCTTGGCGCCAGTGCGGAAGTTACGCGCTTTAAAGGACTGGGAGAAATCAGTCCGTCGGAGTTCGGGCAGTTTATCCACGAGCGCAAAACCGGCGAAAGCGAGGATGTCGGAATTCATTTGACGCCGGTTACGATACAAAGTCTTAAAAACGTACCCGCCGTGCTGGAGTTTTACATGGGCAAAAATACACCTAAACGCAGGGAGTTTATCGTACATCATCTTGCGGAGGAAATCGACGCGTAACGAAACAAAATGCCCCGGTGCACTTACTTCCAGCCGAAGCGATTCTTGTGATATAATCCGCCCATGAATATTGCAGACATTAAATGCGTCGCAGAAGAGGGCGCAGTTATTCCTACTTATAAAACAAGCGGAGCCGCAGGAGCTGATGTGTGTGCGCTGCTGGATTCGCCCGTATCAATACCTTCAGGCGGACGGGCAATAATTCCTACAGGACTTTATTTTGCGATTCCTGAAGGTTTTGAAATTCAAGTGCGTCCGCGTTCGGGGCTTGCGGCAAAAAACGGTGTTACGGTTTTAAACACACCCGGAACAATCGACAGCGATTATCGGGGAGAATTAAAAGTAATTCTCATAAATTTAGGGCAGGAACCGTTTACCGTGAACAGCGGCGACCGCATTGCACAAATTGTAACTGCGCCTGTAACCGTTGCCCGTTTTGAAATTGTGCAGGAACTGGATAAAACGGAACGCGGCAAAGGCGGTTTCGGTTCAACCGGAGTTTCTTCGTGATTTTTCTGAAAAAATCGTATGAGCTGCTGCTTAAATCTTTAAAATTTATTACCGCCGTTTACGAAAAAATTGAAAGCACGGTAATCGAATTTTATAAAAAATACTGTGCAGCTCTCATTGAACGACTTGCAGATAAAGTAGACGGTTTTCAAGTCAAATATTTAAAAAAAGGTCAGCTTAAAAATTATCTGCTCATACGTTATCTTGTAAAAGAACTTTTGCTTTATTTTACGATTGCATTTTTGTTCTTTTTTATGATTTTCTTTGTGAATCAAATTTTGCTGCTCGCAGAAGATATTTTAAAAAAGAGAGTGCCTGTTGCCGATGTCGTGCGTCTTATAGTATACAGTTTGCCTGCAATAATCGCGCAGTCCGCTCCGTTTGCAACTTTGGTAGGATTTTTAATGTGTCTGGGGCGCATCATGACGGAAAATGAAGTGCTGATTTTGCGCGCTTCGGGGCAAAATTATGCAGTAT